>JAJCYN010000087.1 GCA_029262915.1 Flavobacteriales bacterium | reverse complement strand
TAGACTCTAGTTTGTTAACTTTAAAATAGAGCACCAATAATAGTACCGAGCAGAACAACAAAGATAAAACAACAGTAATAAAACTAATTTCAAGGTTAAATTGATGATAGGTAATTGCGAACCCTATTCCTCCTACCAATAGTGTTATTATTACCTGGCTGAAACTTGAGACAACTGTTTTTAGCACCAATTTATTAAATGAATTTCTATTTAACAATAGTGCTCTCGCTGGTATTTCAGCTATCCTATTCGGGGTAATTAATCCTAATGTTATTCCAGTAATTGTTAATTTGAAAGCTTTAAAAATAGAAATTTCCTCTACTTTCCTTATTGAATATCTCCATTTTATTGCTTCAATTCCCCAATTGAAAAATAGCATCAACACAGCTATAAAAATAAGGTTATAATTAATATCTTCTATGTTTATTTGCTTAAGGTTAAGCAATAAATCATCTCTTAGTTTAATATAGATAAACCAAACCGCTCCAATCCCAATGATAATCCTGAGTAGTAAATTGATATATTTGTATAACTTATTTGTTTTCAAAAAACAGCTAATTAATGTCTTATTAATTAATACGTTTAATTTTTATTATTGGTGACTAAAGATAAAATAATATTAGGAATTGACCCTGGAACAAATGTGATGGGTTATGGTATTATCCATATCAAAAACAATAAAATGGAATTAATAGCTATGGGTTCGATAGAACTAAATAAGTTAGAAACTCATTTTTTAAAGCTTCAAAAGATTTTTGAACGAACACAATACCTTATTAACGAGTATAAACCCGATGAAGTAGCTTTAGAAGCTCCATTTATGGGAAAAAACCCTCAATCTATGCTAAAATTAGGAAGAGCTCAAGGAATTTCTATGGCTGCAGCTTTATCAAAAGAAATCTCAGTAAGCGAATATGCTCCAAAAAAAATAAAGCAATCCATTACAGGTAGAGGAACAGCATCTAAAGAACAAGTTGCTGGGATGTTAAAAAACATATTAAAATTAAAATCATTACCAAAACATTTGGATGCAACAGATGGCTTGGCGGTAGCTGTTTGCCATTATTTTCAAATGGGAAAACCTGCTTCAGAAAAGTCTTATAGTGGATGGGAAGCCTTTGTTAAAGATAATCCTAAACGGACTAAGTCTTAAACATTAACTATTTTTTTTTGAATTTCTAAAAATTCACTTTCTTCTAATATTAATTTTGGTCTAGAAAAATTAATATCTTCAACATTATTAATAGGCACCAAATGAATATGAGCGTGAGGAACCTCTATACCAATCACAGCAATTCCTATTCTTTCACAATCAATTGCATTTTCAATTTTCCTAGCTATTTTTTTGGCAAATTTACACAAGCCTAAGTAAGTGCCTTCATCCAAGTCAAAAATATAATCTACTTGCCTCTTAGGAATTACTAAAGTATGGCCTTCAGCTAATGGGAAAACATCTAAAAAAGCTATATAGTCATCATTTTCCTCAATAATATAAGCGGGAATTTCCTTATTTATAATTTTAGTAAAAATAGAATCCATTACCTAGAGATTTCTATAATCTCAAACTTCATAATTCCAGTAGGAACTTTAACCTCTGCAATATCTCCTACAGATGTTCCTAAAAGCCCTTCCCCAATAGGTGAATCCACAGAAATTTTCTTTTGCTTCAGATCAGCTTCTTTTTCTGAAACCAATGTATATTCCATCACAGCACCATTCGTTACGTTCTTAATTTTTACCTTAGATAAAATCAATGCTTTTGATAAATCCAATTGTGATTCATCAATAATACGTGCACTAGAAAGAGCTGTTTCCAACTTAGATATTTTCAATTCCAAAAGACCTTGAGCCTCTTTAGCTGCATCATACTCCGCATTTTCAGACAAATCTCCTTTATCTCTAGCTTCCGCAATTTGTGCAGAAATTTGACCTCTTTCTACATTTTTCATGTGCTCTAACTCATCGTTGAGTTTTTTCAATCCTTCCTCTGTATAATAATTTACTTGTGACATAACTTGTTTATTTAAAAGCGAAAAAGAGAACTCTAATTTAGAGTTCTCTTCACTAGGGGGAATATGTAATTTTATTTATAAATCTAATTTAATACCAATACTGTGTGTTCCATCAAAATTTTCAGTTATTTGATATGCATAATGAAAACTAAAGGTGGTTCCTTTTTTACCTAGTGGAGCAACAAATGATGCCCCAAAAGCAGGACCCTGATATGCCGAAGTTCTTTTTTCAGAATCAAACCAAGTCCCATCTTCTAAAACATACCCTCCTCTTAACTTAAACATATTTCTAAAAGAATATTCTAAGCCAATTCTGTACTGATCTTTTGTAAAAGAATTAGAAGTAAAGTTTCCAGCTAAAATAATTTTATGATCTGCAGATATCTCCTTACTAGTAGAATCAATTGAAGGTGAAATATAAAAATCGTATGAGGCTCCAATATTTAATAAAGATGGTAATTGATATGCCGCAACTCTATGATCTTGAGTTGAAGAAATATCAAATCCAGCATTATCATTTTCTTCTGTAAAAGATAATCCATCACCAGAAGCTTTCATTGTAGGTCCTACATTTTTTAATGCAATACCAAATTTAATTTGATCGTTATCTCCAGTCACATACCTAATACCAGCATCAAAA
>JAJCYN010000086.1 GCA_029262915.1 Flavobacteriales bacterium | reverse complement strand
TCAACTTGTTTTAATAGATAATAGTATACACCATTTAAATAGGGGAGATCGTAACTTTCTTTATAGCTTAACTCTTGGTTAATATTACCATCACCATTAATTTTTTTTATATGAAGAAAATTAATACCATCTAAACTTCTTTCAATTTCAAAAAAATCGTTGTTAATTTCTACTGCAGTTTGCCAATTAATTATTGATGCCTGGTTGTTCTCATCTTCCCACCAAACGTTAAAGCTTAGTAATTCAATAGGGAGTGCTTGTGCACAATTATTAAAAACGGCACCATCATTAATAAAAGTGTTATCTATAGTAGCATTTAATGTTCGTAAAGGAGATCCGTAGATACCATTGACATGTTGTAAAGTATTTAAATTAATTATTAATTATGGTGGCAGGAATTGCAACACAAATTGGAGATCCTGGAACATTTATGGTTCTTGCTGGATCTGAAAAAACTTCTAAAAGAACATCTGTAGGAGAAAGTCTTGATAAACGAACGAAATAGGTAGTTCCAATAATTATAGGAACGGTTGCTGGATCACCTGTTAAAACATTTTCATCTTTAAATAGAACTCTTAATTGTTGGGCAGTAGTGCCTAAAGCCACCCCTATATTATCTTGAGTGTTCGGTGTAAAAGGACCTGATCCGAATGGAGCTAAATTTCCAGCCGTTAAAGAAAATACTTCGTGCGCAGGAATATTCCCACCATTTGGTGTAATTTCAAATTCAGCAGTCCAAGCGTTATTACTTAATGTTGCTCCTAAAGGTCTCCAAACTCTATTATCGGCACCATCCGGAACATTGTTAAAATTACAGACTCCACTTGCAACTGTCATGCCGGCACCTACTGCTGTCCAGCCAGTATTAGTAGCATAGTTTTCGTTAAACGGAATTTGAGCAAAGCAGCTGTTTCCAAAAAAAGACATACAAGAAACCAAAAGTGAAATGAGTGTTATTTTTTTCATAGGTTTAGTTAAATTTTAATATTCTCTATTAATAAATGATTTACGAACAACGTCTGTATCTGATAATACTTGTATAATGTATTTTCCTGAACTTAGATTGCTCACATTAACTTGCAGTTTTGTTAACCCTTTATTTAGATGATTTTCTCTAGATAAAACAAGTTGACCTATATTATTATAAATGTTTATTTTAACATCTTTATCTGTTAATGAGCTTACTGTGTAGGTAAGATTTCCAACTACAGGGTTAGGATAAAGCGTTGTTATATCTATATTATTTCCTAAATCTAATGTTACGATACTGCTGTATTCATAGGAGCCATCAAAATCAACTTGTTTTAATCGATAATAGGACGTACCATCTGTATATGGAGAATTATCAAAGCTAGTATATGTTAATACTTGATTGCTATTTCCTGCTCCCGGGGTTTGTACAACAGGTATAAAATTTATAGCATCGGTACTTCTTTCTACTACAAAATAATCATTATTGATTTCTGTAGCGGTTTGCCAATCTAATTTAACTGATGTATATCCATCAGACCAGTTCGCTGTAAAAGAGAGCAACTCTACAGGAAGTGGAGTACCTGAAATCCCTAAAATATATTCACCTCTTCGTACTTCTCCTGTTTTAGTTAAAGTGTTGGCAGTAGTATTAAGAGCTGCTCCTAAATTAGCCCAAGGGGTTACATTGTTACAGAACCTACCAAAAAGTAATAAATTGGCTTCATTAACAGGACTCACATTGGGATTTCCTCCATAATTATAAACTGCTGTATAAGTAGGGTTGGCACCTCCAACTACAAAAACACCAAAATACCTATCATTGCTCCCTGCTCCAATAATACCTGTTTGGGTATTGGGAATTCTATCAACTCTATATATATGAACTCCTGTTGGAGCTCCTCCAAAAGTGTGAACTCTTAAAGATTCTGTACTTGGATGTGTAAAGGTTAAATCTAAAGCTCCTACATAATCGTGAGCACTTGCAATTCCTAATGGAGCACAAGATGTTAACCACTGGGGTTGGGTAAAAGCTGATGTGCAGATGAGTAGATTAGCTAATGTGATGATTATAATTAAATTTTTCATAGTTCTTAATTTTTGGTTTCTTATTTCTAATTTATTGTAAGGTTCCATTATTTCCATTGCTACTTATATCGCACGTTACTGGAACAACTGGTGTTCCTCCACACGATATGGTTGGATCATCATCAAAAGTCCAATAACCTACTAAATTTGGTTCACTTGCAGGATTTATTGTATGGCACATGTTGTCTCTTATTTGAGTTTGAGTTCGAGCTACATTCCAAACACGTACTTCATCTATTTGACCTGAAAAAGTGCCTGTCGCAACTGGATCTAAACGTGAGCCAATAATTGTCCCTTGATTAGTAATATTAATATTTGTAATATCTGCAAACCATTCCGTTTGAGCTCCCATTCCTGCTCCATTATAAGTTAACGTTTCAAGAGTTCCGTTTATGTAAGCCCTAATTCTATTAGTACCATCAGCAGTCCATACAATATGATACCATTCGTTTAGATTCAAAATAGTATTTCCTGTAAAAGTTTCTGTAAAAGTTCCAACAGTTCTATATACAAGCGAAATGTTTCCAGCAGCAGTAATATAAAACCAAAATATATTAATACTACTACCCGGCAATTGATAACTGAAAACAGATGGTGAATTAGTAAATGAATTAGCATTTATCCAAAACTCTACTGCTCCCTCTTGGTTAGTGTCATATAAATTGTTAGTCGCAGTTTGCACATGATTAGTCATTCCATCAAACTCTAAACAATTTCCTGCTCCTGGAGAATTCGGGGTTGGAGTTACTTGAGCTTGAGAGTTAAAAGCTGAAAGCTGAAAGCTGAAAGTTAATACAGTTAGCATTATTGCTTGGGTTGTTAGTTTTAATTTTTTCATAAGATCTAATTTTTTAAGTCTTGTTGTCTTCTCTCTTAATCTCTAATTTAATGTTCCGTTGTTTCCATTTCCAGTCATATCACAAACTTGTGTTACTCCTCCACACATATTTCCCATAGCATCCATTTGCCAATAGCCTACTAAACCAGTTTCTGTTCCTGTAAGTGTATGACACATATTATCTCTTATTTGTGCTTGAGTTCGGGCTGTATTCCAAACTCTCATTTCATCCATTTG
>JAJCYN010000085.1 GCA_029262915.1 Flavobacteriales bacterium | reverse complement strand
CTTCAGGGGTAGCATAAATATCCATATCCCTTTTCTGCT
This sequence comes from Flavobacteriales bacterium, assembly GCA_029262915.1. Classification (GTDB taxonomy): domain Bacteria; phylum Bacteroidota; class Bacteroidia; order Flavobacteriales_E; family Vicingaceae. The sequence continues at coordinate 5,406 of JAJCYN010000085.1, read as the reverse complement.
TAAAATTAAAAGCTCGCACATCATCTAGCCCTGCAATATGGTCTTTATGTTCATGAGTAAATACAACAGCATCTAGTTGTTGTACATTTTCTCTAAGCATTTGTTGTCTGAAATCCGGTCCAGTATCAATTACAATTACTTTTCCTTTGTCTTCTATCATTATAGAAGTTCTAAGGCGTTTATCTTTTTTATTTTCAGATAAACATACTTCACAGCCACACGCAATAACTGGTACGCCTTGTGATGTTCCAGTGCCTAAAAAAGTAATTTTCATCTGCCTAGATTATACTGTTACCGCAAATAACTCTTTAATCACTTTAACGGTATAGTCAATTTCTTCTTTAGTGTTGTATTTACTAAACGAAAAACGAATAGAAGGCCTATCCATATCAACTCCCAAATGGTTTAAAACATGAGAACCTACATTACTACCAGAAGAACAAGCACTCCCACCAGAAGCAGCAATTCCTTCAATATCCAAATTGTAAATAAACATTTCATCCATTTCGGAATTTGGAAAATGCACATTTAATACCGTATATAAACTATCTCCTAAAGGATCTCCATTAAAAGTAATTTCTGGCATTACTTTTTGCAATTGCTCTACCATATAATATTTTAGTCTTTTAATATGTTTTTCGTGCTCACTCATATCTCTATGAGCAATTTCCATGGCTTTAATTAATCCCACTATTCCATGAATATTCTCAGTCCCGGCTCTCATATTTCGTTCTTGGGCTCCTCCTGTAATCATTGGGTTAATTTGAATGTTCTCATTTACGTACAAAAATCCAACACCTTTTGGTCCATGAAACTTATGTGCAGAACACGTAATAAAATCAATATCTAGTTCTCTTACATCAATTCTATAATGACACATTGTTTGCACCGTATCTGAATGAAAATAAGCTTCAAATTTTCTGCATAAATCAGACACTTTTTTCAAAGGCAAGAGGCTACCAATCTCATTATTAGCATGCATTAAGGAAACTAAGGTTTTTAACTCCTTATTTTCTTCTAACAGTTCTTCTAAATGATTTAAGTCAACAAAACCTTTATCATCAACCTTAACAATACTGAGTTTAACTCCCTTCTTTTCATTCATTATTTCTGCAGTATCAATAACCGCATGATGTTCAATCTGAGATGTAATAATATGATTTACACCTAAATCATCAATAGCACTTCTCAATACCATATTATCTGCTTCAGTTCCTCCTGCTGTAAAAAATATTTCTGATGGAGCAGCATTAATGTAAAACGCTACCTTTTTACGTGCTTTTTCAATAATGGCTCGACTTTTCCTTCCAAAATTATGAATAGACGAAGGATTCCCATAGCTTTCCTTCATAACAGGAATCATAGCTTCCACCACTTCAGGATCTATGGGTGTTGTTGCTGCATTATCTAAATATACTTTCATTTTCTTCTGTTTCTATCAAAACAATTCCTTTATTTCTCTTATAATTCTATTCGCCAACTCATCGGCATTCTTTTTCGATTTACTTTCAGAATAAATTCTAATAATTGGTTCTGTGTTTGATTTCCGTAAATGAACCCATTCTGATTCAAAATTTATTTTCACACCATCAATATTATTTACATCTTCATTACTATATTTTTCCTCCATTTTGACTAAAATATCATCAACATTAATTTCTGGTGTTAACTGAATCTTATTTTTAGAAATATAGTAATCTGGATAACTTGCCCTCAATTCTGAACAAGTCTCAACTTCTGATTTTGCTAAATGTGACAGAAATAGTGCTATTCCTACTAAAGCATCTCTTCCATAATGTGAAACAGGATATATTACTCCTCCATTTCCTTCACCCCCAATTATTGCATTTTTATCCTTCATCATCGCTACCACATTTACTTCACCAACTGAAGAAGCAAAATATTCACAACCATTTTTCTCCGTTACATCTCTCAATGCTCTTGTTGAAGATAAATTGGAAACTGTATTTCCTTTAGTATGCTTCAATATATAATCTGCGATCGCCACTAAGGTATATTCTTCTCCAAACATTTCTCCATTTTCACACACCATACACAATCGATCTACATCAGGATCTACCACAAAACCAACATCTGCTCCTTGTTCTTTTATTTGTTTCGCTATTTCTGTTAAATTCTCTGGTAATGGTTCTGGATTATGTGGGAATTGACCATTAGGTTCACAATACAATTCAACAATATTAGTTACACCTAAAGCATTAAGCAGTGCTGGCAAAAATATTCCTCCAGTAGAATTAACACAGTCGATTGCCACTTTATAGTTCTTGCTTCTTATTGCTTCAACATCTACCAATTCCAAATCTAAAATTGATTGAATGTGCTTTTCTAAGTATGTATTATCTTTAGTATAAGCACCTAAATCATCCACCTTAGCATAATCAAAAGCATTTTCCTCCACTATTTTTAGCAAAGTAGCTCCATCTTCGGCAGAAATAAACTCTCCCTTTTTGTTTAATAATTTTAAGGCATTCCATTGTTTTGGGTTATGGCTGGCAGTTAAAATGATTCCGCCATCAGCTTGCTCCATGGGAACTGCAATTTCTACAGTTGGTGTTGTACTAAAACCTAAATCAATTACATCAATTCCTAATCCTTGCAGTGTTCCAACCACAATATTAGAAACCATTTCTCCCGATATTCTTGCATCTCTTCCAACAACAACTTTAAGCTTTTTCGAATTATTCTTCTGCTGTAACCATATCCCATAGGCAGATGTGAACCGAACAATATCAACAGGAGAAAGACCTTCTCCTGGAGTTCCTCCAATTGTACCTCTAATTCCTGAAATAGATTTTATTAATGCCATTTATTTATTTTTTAATCAGACAAATTTAATTTAATTCTAGCGAACAACAAACAGAATAACATTGTTAACTTTTTTGTTAATAATAAACTTTATATGCTAGTTTTTCAACGTATAAACCGCTAACTTTACATACAAAGGTAATGGAAGAAGATTTTAATCAACATAACGAAGAAAGCGATTATACTGCATCGTTAAATCGATTTGAACAAATGCTCAAGAAAAATGAGCGGTATTTCTTTGATGTTGAAGTATTTGAAATCCTAATAGATCATTACCTCGATAAAAGCGATGTAGATAAAGCAAAAAAAGCAATTGATATTTCTTTGTTACAGCACCCAACGTCTTCTACCTTAAAACTAAAGAAAGCCCAATTTTTCGCTGCTATACACAAACCAAACAAGGCATTAGAAATACTAAATGCCTTAGAAATGCTCGAACCTTTTAATTCAGAAATTTTCACAATTAAGGCTTCTATTCATAGTCAATTAAGACAACATAACAAAGCCATAGAGAATTTTTATAAAGCCTTAAAATTGATAAATGATGACTCAGAAAAAGCAAATATTAAAATTAATATTGCTTTTGAGTACGAAAACCTGAATCAGTTTGATAAAGCCATTGAAATTCTTAAAAAATTACTAAGAAAAAATCCAGAAAACGAAACAGTTATTTATGAATTAGCTTTTTGCTACAATCTTAAAAATGACACTGATAGTAGTATCAAATTTTTTACAGAATTTATTGAAGAATATCCTTATAGCTTTTCTGCTTGGTATAATTTAGGAGTTGCTTACAACAGAGCTAGTCTATTCGAAAAAGCGATAGATGCTTATGATTATACTATTGCTATAAAAGAAGATTTTGCCTCAGCTTATTTTAACAAAGCAAACTCTTTCGCATTGTTAGAAGAATATGAAAAGGCAATTGACACCTATAAGGAAACCTTTAATTATGAAGAACCTGATGCTACTACATACTACTATATCGGAGAATGCTATGAGAAATTAGGTAATCCTAAATTAGCTTTATCCAATTATTACAAAGCAACGAAGTTAGATGCTTTTCACGCTGATGCTTGGGCGGGAATGGCAGTTATAAACGAAGCCGAGAACAAAAGTCAATCTGCCATTTTTTATATTAAAAAGGCACTTGAATTAGAAAATAACAATTCAGAATATTGGTATATTTATGGTGACATCTTATCCAAAACAGGGTTATTTGATGAAGCCATCACTGCTTATAATAAAGTAATAGAGTATGATGATGAAAATGAAGATATATGGATAGACAAAGCGGAGATAGTAAAAGATTATGAAGACATTGAGAAGGGCATCATTACCTTATACGAAGGTCTAGAAAAACAACCCGAAAATAACTTGATTTATACAAGATTAGTTGCATATTTGCTGATGAATGGAAAAGTTGATGAAGCTATTCAAAGTCTTATCATTCTATTAACGAATAATAAAGAGCATCTCTCTGAATTAATTGAGTATTATCCAGAGGCGGTCAACTTCCAAAAAGTAACAGAATTAATAGAAAATTTTAACAATCAGTAATGAATTTCGAATTACCGCACATCCCAAGTAGAGAGGGTCATCCTCGAGAAACTGGATTAACAATGATGATGGATAAAGGGTTAAGCTGGAGAGAAACAGAAAACTTTATTGATTCTTCTGCACACTTAACCGATTTGGTGAAATTTGGTTTTGGAACATCCTATGTAACCAAAGATTTAGAAAAGAAAATCAATTTATACAAAGAAGCTGGGATAAAGACATATTTTGGAGGCACACTTTTTGAAGCATTTATTGCTCGAAATATGTTTGATGACTACCGAAAATTAATGGATAAATACCAAATGAAAACCTGTGAAGTTTCTGACGGGTCTATAGAATTACCTCAAGAAAAAAAATGCGAATATATTTCAACTCTCGCTAAAGACTTTACAGTTTTATCTGAAGTTGGTTCCAAAGAGGAAGGTATTTTCATTAGTCCTTCCAAATGGATTTCTATGATGCAAACTGAATTAGAAGCAGGTTCTTGGAAAGTAATTGCAGAAGCAAGAGAAAGTGGAAATGTTGGAATTTACAGACCTAATGGAACTGCTCATGTTGCTCTTGTAAATAAAATAATAGCCCAAGTAAAAGTTGAAAATATACTTTGGGAAGCTCCACAAAAAGGACAACAAGTCTGGTTTATTAAACAATTTGGAAGTAATGTTAACTTAGGGAACATAGCACATAATGAAGTTATTCCTTTAGAATGTTTGAGATTAGGATTAAGAGGCGACACATTTTTTGATAGTTTACCTCAAGAATTAGTGGCTGAATTCAAATAGAAGAAAAAAATGTATAAAATTACTCCTCTCGAACTAAAAACGAAAATTAGCAATAAAGAAGATTTTCAGTTAATAGACTTACGAGAAGATCACGAGTTTGAAGATTTTAATATAGGAGGAATAAATATTCCATTAGGTAAGTTATTTAATTCTATAGAAAAAATAGATAAAAATAGACTTGTTATTTTTATTTGCAGGACAGGAAGAAAATCAGCCGCAGTTATTCATACCATAAAAA
>JAJCYN010000084.1 GCA_029262915.1 Flavobacteriales bacterium | reverse complement strand
GTCTTCTCCTGAAATAAGAGAATTTTTTGCTAAACATGTTGAAGGAAAAACGGAATTGCCATTAGAAGATGTTTTAAACAGAGTTGGAGTTACTTTTAAGCAAGATATAATAGTTAAAGAAATAGGATTAGGAGGAGTTTTATTGAGCTATAACCCAGAAACCCAACGTTTGTTCGTTGCTGATTTGGGAAGTGTTAATGAGTTTGGTAAATCTTTAGGTTATAAAACGAATGATGAAATTATTTCTGTGAATGGAGTTAAAATAGAAATTAGTAAAGTTCAAGAGCAATTAGCCGATTTTAAGAAAAATACTAAATCAGGTGATAAGGTTGAAGTTGTAATAGCGAGAAAAGAAAAAGGTAAAATGAAAACTAAAAAACTAAAATCAAAAGCAATTTTAGTAGAAAAAAGTAAAAAATACTTGATTGAATTTAATGAAAATGCGACTGAAGAACAATTACAATTAAGAAATGCTTGGTTAGGCCAAAAACAATAATTCGTTACTTTAGTTTCTTAAAATCCATTTACTAAGTAAATGCTCAATAAAAAACGATTATACTGGGTTTCTCAAATAATAGGATGGTTATTGTATGCTTTTATTGTAGGTATTTTTAATATTCTAACCGGTAATGAGTTAAGTGCAGAATTAATTTATAGCTTATTGTCAATTTTTTTAATTGGATTATCAGTAGCACACGCATTTCGTTTGCTAATTATTAAATTAAATTGGATGAGGTTTAACATACCTCGCTTAATTCCTAGAATTTTATTAGGGACGCTAATTTCAGGAATAATAGTTTATTTCCTGAAATCAATAATTATAGAACGTTTAATTGTTCAAAATGATTATGAATTTAATTTAACAGAAGCATTCCCATCCATTATTAGCTGGACATTATTGTACCTAATTTGGTCCTTACTTTATTTTTTATTTCATTTTGTGACTAATTATAAACAGGAAGAAATTAAAAACCTGAAATGGCAAGCGACTAAAAACGAAATAGAATTAAACAAATTAAAATCTCAATTAAATCCTCATTTTATATTTAACTCAATGAATAGTATTAGAGCTTTAATTAATGAAGATCCAATATTAGCAAAAGAAGCCATTACCCAGTTATCTAACGTACTTAGAAACTCATTACTAATGGGAAAACAAAAATTAATTTCTTTAGGAGATGAAATGAAATTAGTAAATGATTATTTAGGATTAGAAAAAACAAGATTTGAAGAACGGTTAACCATTAAAAGAAATATAGAAAAGAACACAGAAATGTTTTTGTTGCCCCCGCTAATGATTCAAACTTTAGTGGAAAATGGAATTAAACACGGAACATCAAAATTACCAGAAGGAGGTACAATTGAAATTAATTCATCCATAGAAAAAGGTAAACTTAAAATTGTTATATACAACAGTGGAATTTATGATGAAAATCTAAAACCTGAAACAGGTTTTGGGCTGGTTAATACAGTTCAACGATTAAAATTAATGTATGGAGATAAAGCAATTTTTAAAATAGTAAATGAAGATAAAAGAGTTAAAACACTGCTTTTAATTCCAAACAAAACAATTTTATAATATTTCGATATGAAATTATCACATTAAGAATGACTATTGTGAGCTCATATAACAGTAACTAAACAATAAATTAAAACAGATGAAAGCTATTGTAGTTGATGATGAAAGGTTAGCAAGAAATGAACTAAAAAGTTTGTTGAGTGAATTTCCTAATATAGAAATTATAGAAGAATGTGATAGTGCAGAATCTGCAATTATTGCCGTAGATAAATTAAAACCAGACATTGTTTTTTTAGATATTCATATGCCCGGAAAAGATGGTTTTGGGGTGTTAGAAGAATTGGATTATATGCCCCATGTGATTTTCGTTACAGCGTATGATGAATATGCTATAAAAGCTTTTGATGTAAATGCATTAGACTATTTATTAAAACCAATTCAACCAGAAAGATTAAAAGAGGCCATTGATAAAGTAAAAGAAGAAATAATTGAACCCGTTTCTCTATCTGACAAATTAGGCTTGAACAATCAAGTTTTTGTAAAAGATGGAGATAAATGTTGGTTTGTAAATTTATCAGATGTTCCAATGTTTGAATCTGAAGGAAACTATGTCCGTGTATATTTTAATGGCAATAAACCATTGATACTAAAATCATTAAATAATTTGGCTAATAAACTGGATGAAGATGTTTTTTTTAGAGCTAACCGTAAATTCATTATTAATTTAAATTGGATTGAAAAAATTGAAAGTTGGTTTAATGGTGGTTTAATGGTAAAACTCAAAAATGGCGAACAAGTAGAAATATCAAGACGACAAGCAAGCAAATTAAAGGAAATGAAGAGTTTGTAGGGGAAAAGTGCTGTTTATCTACTTTTAAATGTATTTTATCTTACAATTAGGCTTATACGTATAATATTTAACGATTATATTGAATTTATTCAGATATTGTAACATACAATTGAAAGTGAAATGGAAAAGATTAGAATAGAACCAACAAATGTATCACCAGAAGTTATCTTCGATATTGAGAATAATAACTTTTCAATTAAGGGGAAATCGGTAGTAACAGAAGTAGACAGTTTTTATGCTCCATTAATAGAATGGTTAGAAAATGCAGAAGACAAAATTGACGGCAGAGTTGATTTTATTTTTGATTTAGAATATTTCAATATTTTTTCCTCTAAAAGAATTTTATTTATCCTCTATAAATTGAGTGATCTTAAAGTTGCGGGTGCTGATATTAATGTTATTTGGCATTTTTCTATGGAAGATGATGATATGAAAGAAGTTGGAGAAGATTTTGCTTGTATGGTAAACCTACCTTTTGAATTCATTAGCAATACAAGTGTAGCACATTCTCTTTATTTAGCTTAAGAAATTCTTTAATCCCAGTATTTTTTTAATAATATTGCTCACTTTTGCAGCATTAAACTGTAATAGAGAACTTTAATTATTTAAAATTACATCAATGAAAAATATATCTTTAGGATTAAATGCTTTGTTAATAGTAGCTGTAGCGATATTGTACTACTTGCAGTTTTCAAACAATAAGTCTGTTGAAGAAGAAACAACTACAGAAACAGTAACGGAAGAAGTTGAAGAACAAGCTGAATTAGAGAAAATTGAATCAAAAATTGGATACTTAAATGTGGATTCACTTCAAACAAATTATAAGCTATATGCTGAATTAATCAACAAACTTAAAGCAAGAGAGAAAAAATACGAAAAAGAACTTTCTACAAAATCTGCTGTTTTTGAGAAAAAAGTAATGGAATTTCAAAAAAAAGCTCCAACA
>JAJCYN010000083.1 GCA_029262915.1 Flavobacteriales bacterium | reverse complement strand
CATTTTTTAAGTAGGCACGCCTCACCTGCGGTGAGCGAAGCACAACAAGCAAACAGTTACTGGCTTTTATACAAAACCGTTAGGCATAATTTAAAAAATGACTTTAAAGAAATCATTCATATGGATTATTATAGCTATTGTATTAATTTATCTTATCCCGACTTTTTTAATGAAAATCTTGAATCATGTATCTGACAAGGCAGAACTTGATATAACAATTAAAGAAGTTAGCATTGATTTTAAAGGTATCGTTTTAGATAAATATTCAACTCGTAACGTTCCACCAACACATCTAACAATCAAAACAAATAATAATAATATTTTAAAAATTAGTCCTGATGAATTAGTGGTTGATTTTGCAAGTGTAGGAGACAGTATTATCAAAGTTAAATCGGAAAATTTGGTTTATATTAAGAAATCTGACTCAACTATTTCTGAATTCTTCTATACTCGAATATCAATGAAAGACAGAATTAAATCTGATTTTCCAACTGAGTGGAAACATAAATGGATGGAATCTTCAGCTTGGGATACAATTAATCGAGACTAAAAAACTATGCCTAACAACGCCTATAATTCAGCGTGGCTGAATTACAAACTTGATAATTAATTGTAAAAATTAAACTAACTTAGATAACTGAATAAAAAACATAAGGCTCTGCCCGCGCATCTGAATCGCACGCTAACGCTTCCACCCTGCTACGCAGGTATTCTGCCAAAGCGAGCCTCAGACCACGCCGCAATCATAGCCAAAACCGTTGTGCATAATTAAAAGAAACTCTAACAAATGATAAAATGGAAATCACATTGTATAGTATTTGTAATGATGGGTATTGGTCTTATTGTTGCGTTTTTTCTAATGACAAGACAATCTGACTTTATTAATAGCTTAGAGGAAATAACAAAAGATAAAAGTTTTGACATTCAAGTTGATGATGCTTACAATGAAAAAGGAATTTATATTCTGAATAATAAATATCACATAAATAGTGCAACTTTTGTTGTTGGCAATCATTATGGGTACTCAAAAGATGACGCAATTTGGAGACCAAAAAACTCTAAATATAATCCTCGAATATCCGATATTTCAGCTCCATTTAGAATCTATAAGGACATAAACATTGACACTCTGAAATTAATAAAAAACGATAAAACTATATTACTAATATTAGAAAATGACTGATTAATAAAACTATGCACAACAACGCCTATAATTCAGCGTGGCTGAATTACAAGATTGTTTGTTTAATGCAAAAATTAACTAACTTAGATAACTGAAATAAAAACATAAGGCTCTGCCGCTCTTCTGATTCGCACGCTAACGCTTCCACCCTGCTTCGCAGGTATTCTGCCACAGCGAGCCTCAGACCACGCCGCAATCATAGCCAAAACCGTTGTGTGCTATATTAAAACAAACTTATGAAAACAATAAAGATTCTGATTTTTCTCATTTTTACAATCATTGCACAAAATGTTCATTCTCAAGAAAATGAAGTACAAGAATGTCCTTCAGAGTTTGGTACTTACACAATACCACTTTGGTCAAAAGTTGTTTTAGAATTAAGAGAATTGGATGAAAACAAATTTGAGTATAGAATTTTAAGTTTGGAGCAATACGAGGAATATTACACATTTGATAATTCTTCTGATCTATTTAATGATAAACCTGTTAAAAATACAATTGAACTATTTTTTGTTGGAGCCTATTACAATGAAGGGAAAGAAGATAACGACTATAAAACTGTGTTACTACTTAGAAGTAATATGTCAAAACCAATAGATTATGATGCTGACATAAAATATTATTATAATGAAGAATTTGAAAACACAAGTATAGTTGGAACATACCCAGGAGTAAAAAATACTGAAATTTGGCAACATAAAATTGATTTTATAGCCTTATATAATTTTGAAGTACTTAAACTAGAATAAATACAGCACACAACAACGTATAAAAGCAATAACTGCTGAATATCAAAAATGATTTCCAACAAAATAGTTAACTTTGAAAGATAGCTGAAACTGAATTACAAGCTTGTTTTTACCGCCGCATAGCATTTTTTAAGTAGGCACGCCTCACCTACGGTGAGCGAATCACAACAAGCCAACAGTTACTGGCTTTTATACAAAACCGTTGCCTTTAATTGCGAAAAAAAGCCTGGAACTGAAAATAAATATGAATAATAAATATCAACTGATTATTTTAACAATAATATTTCAAACAATATTTAGTTGCGCTCCAAAACTGACTTTCACAGAAATAGAGGAAAGAGTAAATAAAGAATATATCGCTTTCAACGAAAATGATATTGAGTATGAATACTATAATACTCCCGTAAAATACTTGAAGGAATATGGAGAAGACGGATTTAGAAAGAAACTTCAAAAGACTTATGAATCAAAAAAGAAAAGCAAGTATCCAGTAATGTTTGATGACATTGGAGATTTAAAAAATCAAGATATAAATAAATGTAATTCTGCATATTTTTATAAGGTTAAATACCTAGTTGACAAAGCACAAATGACTCCCTATTTGGATTCGATAGCATTAGAACTGAATTATAAAAGTTATGGAAAAGAAAATGTGAATTTTAATCCGAATTCAAAAATTTTACAAACAAGATTAAGAAAAGAAAGCATATTAATTTAT
>JAJCYN010000082.1 GCA_029262915.1 Flavobacteriales bacterium | reverse complement strand
TATCCTTTTTCATTGTATTTATCAATGATAGCTGGCTTATCTGTATTGTAAGTATGAGGTATATACTTAGATGTTGTAAAGATGTTATATGCTCTGCTTCTTTTAGTATCACTAAGAGATCCTCTTAACTTTCCTGATTTTATAGAATTATTCCCAATAAAATTTACATCCTTAATTTTTACTCTCTTTCCTTTGTTAACATTAATGGTTAAAATAACATTATTAGCTACAATTGTGTCTTCCTTTTGTATAATGTTAACCTCTGTATCTAAAAAGCCTTTTTTTACAAAATAACTCTTAACTATGTTTTTAGTATTTATTAATAAGTTTTCAGTAATTACTTTTCCTCGAATTAGTCCAACTTCCTCTCTTAAGTCTTTTTGTTTCGCTTTCTTAACCCCCCTAAACTTAAATTTTGATAACCTAGGCAATTCTTCAATGTGTATATCAAGAAATATTTTATCTCCCTCTATTTTCGTAGCAGACAATTCAACCTCATTAAATAGTTTTTGTTCCCATAAGTTTTTAATTGCTTTTGTTATCCTATCTCCAGGTACTTTTATTTTATCTCCAACAGATAATCCAGAAATAGATCTAATGGTATTAGGATTAAAATAATTTGAGCCAGATATTGTTATTCCTCCTATTTCATATTCTTGAGGAGTAGAATAACTTATATCCTCTAATCCAGAATTAATTGAAAATTGTGCTTCAACAATAATTGGCAGCATCAATAATAAAATTATATATAAATTCTTTTTCATTAACTAATACTTAATTGTTCACTGGTCATACCAAACCTTCTTTCTCTTTTCTGATAATTTACAATAGCTTCAAACAAATCGTCTTTTGTAAAGTCTGGCCAAAGTTTATCCGTGAAATACAGCTCAGAGTAAGCTATTTGCCATAACAAAAAATTACTTATTCTATGTTCTCCGCTTGTCCTAATTAATAACTCTGGATCCTGTATTAAAGCTGTTTCCAAATGCTCATTTATAAGATTATCATCTATTTCATCCAAAGCTATTTTTTCTTCAGAAACCCCTTTTGCAATTGCTTTAACTGCATTAACTATTTCTGCTTTAGAACTATAACTTAATGCTAATACTAGGTTTAACCCTGTATTATTTTTTGTTTTTGTTTTTGCTTTTTCTAATTCTTTTTTACAATTACTAGGTAAACTTTTTAAGTCGCCTATGGTTAATAAACGAACATTATTTTTATTTAATGTTGTTACTTCTTTGCTGATTGTTACTACTAATAATTGCATTAGTGCTGTAATTTCTACTTTAGGTCTATTCCAGTTTTCAGTACTAAAAGCATATAGCGTTAAATACTTTAATCCTATTTCTCCCGCTCCCTCAACAACACTCCTCACAGAAAGCACTCCATTTTTATGTCCAAAAATTCTTGGCTTATTGTGCTCTTTTGCCCAACGCCCATTACCATCCATTATAATAGCAATGTGACTTGGTAATTTTGAAGTATTTATTAAAGATTTGTAATTCATTTACTAATACCTCTTTTTAAGGTCGGACAAAGATAGTATATTACTAGTTAACAACAACGGGACAAACATCTCCTTTTGTTAAAATTTTATAATTTAATGTAATTCCTACAATCGAATACCAATCGTTATTTTGGGTATTACTTAATTGATAACCTCCAATATATGTCTCCGAAAGCCCATCTATTTGGTCTGTAAATGTTTTTCTCATTCCCCATTCTATTGCAAGACCTAAATTTCTTGCAAAATTAAATTTAATCCCTAGGCCAAAAGGCATTGAAGGAGCAATAACACTACCTTGTGAAGAAGTAATAGCCACACCATTATTTTCTATGCTAGGACTAACTCTAAACACTGCAGCTCCTATAAAAACATATGGAGTGAAACTAGAAGTAGAGTAATTATTTATTTGATAGGGAATAAAGTTAAACTCTAAAACTCCATAAGCTTCCCAAATATCTGTTGAAAATGACAATTGACGAAATTGACTTAACTCCGTTGAACTAAATTCATCTGTTGCTGCTAATTTACCATAATTAGCTCCTATTCTCAATGCATATCTTTTGCTTGTGTTTTTTCGATAAAAAACACCTATTACTGGCCTAATTTTATTTGCGATTTGGATGGAAGGGTTCAACTCTCCAAGATAATAAGAAGTTCCTCCTAGAAATCCTATTTCAGAATTCTGACTAAATCCATAAAGACTTGACAGAAAAAAAAATACAATTATTGATTTGTAAACCTTCATTTTAATATCATTGCACTATAAACGAAGTTTAAATGAATAAAGTATAATGATCAGTACACTAACAGGAATTTTTTTAGAACTTCGGTAAGTTCCTTCTTCTTCTAGCAGGTTTATAGTTGATAGATATAATTCCCAACAAATAAGCATCTTTATCTGTTACATCACCTCTTTGTTGTGGCTCTCCAAAGCCTCCATTTGCAAAGTGACCTCCCGGATCGTGAAAAAACCCAGCATCTTCATCATCAACTCCTGCAGCAACAGCACTAGATCCCCCGTCATTATAGTAAGTTGTACTCACATCATCTATATAATCAGAAAATGTTTTTCTTACTGTTAACTCAAGACTAATACTCCAAGAACCAAAATGTCTAGATCTTGCACCTCCACCCAAGTTCCTTCTTATTCCTAAACCATAAGGAATTACAGCTGTGAAGCTACTATAATCTTTCGGTCCCCCTGGTAAACCTTGCCCTTCAGTATTCAATGGTGCTAAACGATGCCATTTACCATCTCTTAATCCTTTTGGATTGTACCAAATAGCACCTATCCCACCTAATGCATATACTTCAAACCTAAACCATCTTTTACCCCTTACACCTCTCAACCTATATAAATGTCCTGATTTTTGTTTTATTAGCATATACTCTAATTGTGCTGACAACTCAACTATATCAGATTTGAAATTCAACTTTCTACGGGCTCTAGAAGACTGTTGTGTTAAATTATCATTACCGCTAACTTTAGCGTAAAGTAAATTTCCTTTTACATACCAATCTTTACCAATTTGATAACGATAGCCTAAAGTTGCTGCATATCTTGTTGCCTTAATTTCAAAATCAGCTACAAAATCAGTCCCTATCTGATCTCTTCCTCCTAAATCTCCTAGAAAATTAGTTGCTCCTAAACCAAATGAATACTCTACTCTTTGCCTTTTCCACTTCTGTGCTTGAGAAAATATAGGGAGAAGTAAAATGGTTAACGTTAGTATAAAAATTCTTTGCATCTTATTGTTATAATCCTTAAAATATTATGACCGTCTGCAAATATATTACTTTATTTTATAATAATCCAACTTTTATTACAGTGTAATTAATTAATACTGTAATATTTATATCAATAATTTCTTTTATCTAAACCCCAAACTAGTTTAGACCTGAGCGTATTTAAAAAGCTGTAATTTTTTAATCGGATTAAATTTATCTGATGAGAAGCTTTTTTAATCTTCAATTCAATAGATAAAGGGACTGTTAATGATCTTGAATCTAATGCCACTAAAAAATTCTCAGTTCGTCCAGCAATTTTTAATGTTAATTCTGTGTCATCTGGAATAACTAATGGTCTAACATTTAAATTATGAGGTGCAATTGGAGTAATTATTATGTTTCCTGAGCCTGGAAGAATTATTGGACCATTACAACTTAACGAATAGGCAGTAGAACCTGTTGGAGTAGATATAATCAAACCGTCAGCCCAATAAGAATTTAAGAAATCATCTCCAAGGTAAACTTGAATAGTTACCATAGAGGATGTATCTTTTTTCTGTAAAGTTATTTCATTTAAAGCATAATTAATATCTCCAAACAAGTTGTCTTCAGTATGTAAACTCAATAATGTTCTTGTGTCCAAATCAAAGTTCCCAGCTAAAACATCGTTAATTGCACTATCAATTTCTTCAGTTGCTATGCTGGTTAGAAAACCTAATCTTCCTGTATTAATTCCTAAAATAGGAATATCGTTATCTCTAACAAAAGTGATTGTTTTTAAAAGTGTTCCATCTCCACCAATACTAAATAAATAATTAACATCACTAATATCTTCACGACTATTAAATGTTTTTAGTCGGTCATCTAAAGATTTTTTTTTACTTAAATCATCATAAAAGGTATTGTAGACAAAAACCTCCACCTTCTTTTCCAATAGCTTCTGAAATAAGTGTTGCATAAATGATAGGTAACTATCTTTTATATCTCTACCGTAAATCGCAATTTTCACTTTCTAAGATTTTAATTGTGAAATTACTCAATATTTTAAATTGGAGCTATAAAATGGATAAAGAGTCCTTTTTCATTCAGTTTGTTTATTGAATATTCCATCCTAAAAACCATATCATAATAACTCATAAAATCAAGAGAAATTCCACCTCCATACAATGCAGTATTAGCTAAGAAATTGTTTCTTTTGTTTCTTTTAGAATCAACATATCCTGAATCAAAAAAAGTTCCTAAATAAATTGCTATAGGAATTTTATTGAACTTATCTGCTTTCAGTGCTTTTATGTTAATTATTTTGTTTTCTAGCAACTCGTACCTTAATTGAGTTTTTATTAAACTATAGTTTTCTCCATTAATTACGTAGAGCTCATAACCTCTTACTAAATCATTTCGATAACCAAATCCCTTTAATAAGTAATATGGACTATCTTTAATTGTAAACTTACCTTTTACTAATCCTGATAAATAAAAACGATTTGATAATTGCCAGAATTTTTTTACCTGAGAAGTGAAATAAAGAGCATTTAATTTACTGTCTAAAATCCCTACACCATCTTTTTTTATATTCATATCATAATAATACCCTTTTGTGGGATAGTTCTTGTTATTACGTTTATCCCTTTTTACAGTATAATTTAAGCTTAAAAATTGCATTGTAGTTTTATTACTAGATAGGAAATCATCATTAAAGAAAATGACAGAATCTGTAACTTCAACATCTGTATACTCTATATTAAAGCTATGTTTATTGTATAATTTAGGTCTAAATTCATAACCTATATTTGAATTTATTTCCTTTTTAACATAATCCTTATCCGAACGGTAATAATCTCTGATATTATCTGTGGTGCTATAGGTAACTTCATGATTTCTACTATAGCTAAATTTCAAATTTAATCCATTGGTTTTCTTTCTATTAATGTACGGAATAGTATATCGTATGCCTATTTTTTCGGTATAACCACCTTGAAAAAGCAGCACTACTTTCTCTTTTCTACCTCTAAAATTCTCTTTCGCTAAAAATAATCCATAATTTACTTTATCAAAATTTTTATCTAACCACCAAGTATTAAAATTAGTTTCTTCAATTTCAAAAATAGGAATAGGCCACCAATACCATCTTTCTTCTAAAGTTATATATATGGAAATGTGAGTATCATCAAAATAAACAGGCTCAATAGTAACAAAATTAAAAAGCGAAGTATTTAGTAAGTTGCTTTTGGTTCTTTCTAATGTTTTATCAAGGTTATTAGTTCTAATAGTATCGTTAATGTTAAAAGGAAATTCTCTAGTAATAATATTCTCTC
>JAJCYN010000081.1 GCA_029262915.1 Flavobacteriales bacterium | reverse complement strand
AAAGCCTTTAGACGGAGTCAGCTTATTACCATTTTTTGGATTATTAATTTACTAACCGTTATTATTGGACACTTTTTTATGGGGATAAGTGCGTTCTTCACTTCCTGGATATTACTGGTAATATTGGTATTTTCATTTAAAACCAATTCGAGACTTAGTTTTTATAGAAGTGTATTCTTGGTGTTGGTGGTATCAACTACTACCACTTACGGTTTTATTCATTTAGGGAAAGAAAAAGAGCAAATTAACAAGGAGTTTATTGCCAAAAAATTAGCAAAAGAACGTGACCCCGTTGCTGAATATTTATTTAAAGATATTAAACAAAAAATAGCAAACGACACGTTGGTTCAAAACAATATTATTTCCTATTTAGATAATAAAACTAATGTAGATAAACACATCATTGATCGTTATTTCGGAGGTCATTATAGTAAATACGACATTATTGTAATTGGATACTGTAATGAGCAGGATTCCATATTTATAGAAGCCGACAACTCCAATGTAAATTGTTTTTCCTTTTTTGAAAACAAGATTGAGAAGGAAACGGATGATCCTTTTCGTATAAATGAATCCTTAAACTTTCTTTACTCAGAAGAAGGAGTGAGCAGTTACCTAGGAAAACTTAAAATAAATTCTCCTGATTCTACTGGTGAATCGAATTGGTCTTTATTCATAGAATTGTTCCCGAAAATATTTTCTAAAACGGAGGGTTATCCAGAATTATTGCTAAACGAAAAAGACGTAAGCTCACCGATCAATACAAATACCTACTCCTATGCCAAATACAAAAAAGGTAAACTGATTGATAATGCTGGAAAATTTAATTATAGTATTGAATTAAACGACCAATATAGATTTAACGATGATGGTTTTTTCAAAACTACCTTTGGCTCATCATACCACGTCATTTACCAAAGTGATAAGAATACTTCTATAATTTTAAGCTCTCCTCAAAAAACAGTATTTAATTACATTACCACTTTCTCTTATTTTTTTATTATAACAAGTATTCTCATTTTAATAATTGGGTTATTTTTTAGAATTTCTCCTTTCAATTGGCAAATCGCATTAACGGATTTCAGCACTAAAATTCAGTTATTTATTATTGCTTCTATCTTTTTATCCTTTATTCTTTTCAGTTGGGGAACCTCTTATTACATCAAAAAACAGTATTTAGAAAAAAATAAAACCCAATTGGCCGAAAAGGTTCAATCAGTCTTAATTGAGTTAGAACATAAATTAGGAGATAAATCAAAGCTTTCATCAGAATTATATGATGAAATGACCTATTATTTAGTAAAATTTTCAAATGTATTTTATACCGATATTAACCTATATGATAAAACTGGTAAACTTTTAGCGACTTCTCGACCAGAAATTTTTGAAAGAGGATTGGTAAGTGAACAAATGAATCCTGAAGCTTTTAATCAAATTCATCTTCATAAAAAATCAAGTTTTACACACAATGAAAATATTGGAAAATTAAGTTATCTCTCTACCTATGTCCCCTTTAGAAATGAAAAACACACTATTTTAGCATATATGAACCTCCCCTATTTCGCTAAACAAAATGAATTAGAAAATGAACTATCATCATTCTATACCGCTTTAATAAACATCTATGGTTTATTATTTTTAATCTCTACTATTATTGCAGTATTCTTTGCAAATTATATTTCTGAACCTGTAAGGATGATAAAAAATAAAATTAGTGATTTACAATTGGGCCAATCTTATGAATTGTTAGAGTGGAAATCTAATGATGAAATCGGTGCATTGGTATTTGAATACAACAAAAAGGTATTGGAACTAGAAAAGAGTGCGAGCCTCTTAATTAAATCTGAGCGAGAAAGTGCTTGGAGAGAAATGGCAAAACAAGTAGCCCATGAAATTAAGAACCCTTTAACTCCTATGAAATTAAGTATTCAGCAATTACAACGAGTTGCTGAAAAAAATCCAAAGGACTTAAACGAGCGTATTGAAAGAACTACGAAAACATTAATTGAACAAATAGAAACACTGACAAAAATTGCCAACGAGTTTTCAAATTTTGCAAAAATGCCTAGGGCAGATGAGAAAGAACTTGATCTAATCCCAATCATTGAAACAACAATAGATCTGTACAAAGAAGAAGACCCAACCATTTCATTAACTCAGAAATGCAATGGAGAAGCCTTTATTGTTGCTGATAAAGACCAAATATCTCGTGTATTTAATAACCTAATGAAAAATGCAATACAGGCCATACCAGAAACTATTGAAGGAAAAATAGAGGTGATTATTTCTCCAAAAGAAAACAGTTTTTTAATAGAAATAAAAGACAATGGAATTGGTATTTCTAAAGACAAAAAAGATAAAATATTTGTACCAAATTTCACTACAAAAAGTACTGGAATGGGATTAGGCTTAGCAATGGTTAAAAACATTATAGAAAATGTGAATGGAAGCATATGGTTTGAAACGAAAGAAAACATTGGTACTTCTTTCTTTATTCAAATTCCTAAACATGCTTAATCTCCACTTATTTTGAATCATTCTTAATTATGATATTTTTAAGTAATTTTGTCCTTTAAAATTAGTAGATGTACGGATTAAAAGATTATGTAAGTAGAGCTAAGAAGTTTGCCAACAATAAAACTTCAATGCGTGACAGAAGATTGGCTACCCTAATGATATATGCTACAGACTTATGTGATTCAATGTGTAAGCATTGCAATATCTGGGCAAAACGACCTGTAAAATACCTTTCTCTCGAAAAAATTAAAGAAATAATGAGCAGTAAAGCTGTATCAAAAGATACTGCTATTGGATTAGAAGGAGGAGAGTTTTTATTGCATCCCGAAGCATTAGAAATAATGGAATGGTTTACTAAGAATCATCCTAATTTTGATTTGCTTTCAAACTGTTTAAAACCTGATAGTTTAATTGAAGCAGTTAAAAAATTCCCCCCAAAACGTTTATACATTTCTTTAGATGGAGGTAAGGAAACCTATATGCATATGAGAGGTAAAGATGGTTACGACAGGGTAATCCAAGTAATTCAAGCATTAAAAGATGTTGTCCCTATTTCAACAATGTTTACACTTTCTCCTTACAATAATTTTGATGATATGAGATATGTAGCAGAGGTGTGTAAAAAAGAAGGAGTCGATATGAGAGTTGGAGTTTATAACGATATGGATTTCTTTGATACTGATGATAAAGCACATGAAACAGATATTTCTAGTAAAACAGTTGAAAAACAAGTGCCCAATTATGTTGATGGAGACAAGGAGTTAGAAGTAAAAGAAGGAATAAATAAGCCGATTTATACCGATTTAAAAGATGATCATTTTAAAGATAAAATTCCTGCTATTATTAAAGAGTTTAAAGAAAATTATGACTTTTTAGTCTTGTACGATGAATGGAAAAAAGGAGATTTAAAAATGTCTTGTAATAGTATCATTGACTCATTAAGCATTTTGCCTAATGGAGATGTTCCATTGTGTCAAAACTTAGGTGTTAAAATTGGCAACTTATTTGAATCTTCTTTAGATGAAATTCTTAATGATAAAGAAACTCAAAAAACTCAAAAACACTATCAACATAACTGTAATGGTTGCTGGGTAAATTTCCATCGTAAATATGATGTGGTTTTACACCGTATGTTCGAAAAATATTTTGGAAAAGGAATAACGGAAAAAATGTTTGGAAAATACCAGTGGGAAGCTGATCGTAAGAAAACCTACTCTCAGTATATGAAAGAAATGGAAAAGGAATTTGCTTAACTAATTCGTTTCTTTTGCTTTACGTAACTGCTCAATTGCTTCAAAAGTAGCTGTTAATGATTTAAGAGAAGATTTATTATCATTACTTCCTTTCTCACATAATTTTAAAAATGTTTCCAATTCATTAAAATAACCTGCTGAGTACAATTGGTTATGCTCTTTGACTGGTAAAAAACTATTTTGCTGATAAAGTGTAATTGTTTGTGGGTGAAATGATTTCACTTTCTCTAATGGAATATTCATCATTACTTTAGGCTTGCTGCAAAAAACCAGTTTAGAAGTATTAGCCGTAATGTATTCTCCCTTTGGCGTATTAATGGTTAATACATCCTGAGCTTCTGTCCAGGAATAATCAGTAGAAAATTCTATACTTCCAGAGACTCCATTTTCATGTTGTATCTGAGCCAAATAAACGATTGTGCCTTTCCCTTTTATTACTTTAATGTGTTCCATTTTTCCATCACCGAACAAGAAAAACATTGCATCCAAAGGATGGATAAATAAATCTAATAATTCGTCTCCTTCAGGATAACTTCCGGTTTTATACTTTAAAGTATAATAACTGGCTTTTTTTACTTTATTAACTAGTGTATTATAGATTGGAGAATACCTTCGTTGCAACCCTGTTAATACCTGAACACGACTATTTTCCTGAATACTTATTAGTTCTTTCAATTCAGTTAATGAAGAACAAGGCGGTTTTTCAATAAAAACATTTTTATTAGCCGCTAAAATTTGCTTAGCCAATGTAAAGTGTGCTGATGGGTTTGCAGAAATAAAAACACCTTTAACCGTATCATCAGATAGTACTTCATCTAAATTGGTTGTTGCTGTTATATTCGAAAAATTCGTTTTTATTAATTCAAGGGTATCCTGGCTTTGTACAACAATATATTTTAAATCAACATTTAAGTAATTAAGAACAGG
>JAJCYN010000080.1 GCA_029262915.1 Flavobacteriales bacterium | reverse complement strand
ACGATAACTTTATCGTCTTTAAGGTGTTCTAATATCTTTGCAGATATATTTGCACCTGTTATAACTGGGGCGCCTACATTAACTTTTCCTTTGTTATCGATTAAAAGAACATTATCAAAAGAAACTTTTGCTCCTTCTTTTCCTTCTAAACGATGTACAAAAAGCTGTTGGTCTTTTTCAACTTTAAATTGTTGCCCTGCTATTTCTACAATTGCGTACATTATTATTATTTTTTAAATTTAAACGGCTGCAAATTTATTATTTTTTTTCTAATAAACCCTAATATTCAACAATTATTAAAAGGTTAAGCTTAAACCAAAACTTGGCATTAACGGTAATTGATAAACTTTTTCTGCTGTAACCCTATCAATAAAGAATATATTATCTCTATTGTATGCATTGGTAGCACCAAGATTAGCTTCTAAAATAGAGTTTTTACTTAGCACAAATTTTCTTTTAATACTTATATCCAAACGGTGATAATAAGGTAATCTACCTTTATTTAGTTCTGCAAATTCTATCTTAAGATCTCCATTAGCGGTAGTATAATTTTGATCACTTGAAGAAAAATTTAATCCTTCATAAAATCCCTGAGTTTGAGTAAACGGAAAACCTGAAGCCAAGTTCCATCTTGTATTAAATTCCCAATTCAAATCCTTACCAAAAGTATACGCTATAACAACATTTACATTGTGTCTTCGATCAAAAATAGGAGCATATTCCTGAATTCCATCCCAACGAGTTACTTTTCCTAAGGAATAAACAGTCCATACATTTAAACGAGTAGATGAATATTTTAAAACTACATCAACTCCATAAGCATCGCCTGTTTCAATAATGAATTCTTTTTTCTCTACATCTAGTTTATTCAATGCAGCATCATCTTTCTCATCAAAAATTTGATTTCTATTTGTATTTGTTAATTGTCTGAAGTCTTTATAATATCCTTCTATATTTAGATTCAGTGAACGGGTTAAATCATATTCAAAGCCAACAATATAGTGATTGGCTTTTTGTAATTTATGCCCAACATCACTTGTACTTCCATCTTGCTCTGTAAATTCCTCTTGTAAATTATCTGGTCCTGATAAAAATCCATAAAACAAATTAACAATATCTCTATCAGAATTGGCACTAATAAGATTTTGAGAATACATTCCAGTGGCTAATTTTAATCTAAATTTGTCTGTAATGTTATACTTGAACCCTAAACGTGGTTCAATAGAAACATTAGATAAAGAAGCATAATATTGTGTTCTTACGCTTGGTTCAATTACTGCCTTTCCTGCATTAATTCTATACATCATAAATCCAGAAAGTTCAGTTGTGTTTTCTTCTTGAATTATTTTTGTACCTACTGTATTTACAAATTGAAAGTTGGTTTTAAACCCTAACATCTCAAAACCATATTTAAATTGATTGTCGCCAGAAAATGTGGTAAAATCCATACCTACATTAAATCCATTTATTTCACTAGACCGTGGTAAATTATCTTCTTCATTTAATTCAATTTTATAATTAGAAACTGCAACAACTCCTTCTATTAAAGTTTTAGAAGTGCTTGGAACCAAAACAAAATTAGCACCACCTCCAAACGAATTCCAATTTAAGCTCGATTCGCCAGGATAATTTACATTATCTCTAAAATTAAATCCAAATAAACTCGCTTTATTACCATTGTCTCCGTTGAAAGATATTTTACCATAGATATCTGTAAATCCATAAGGTAACCCCAAGGTGTCAACTCCTCTTGCATTTTCTGAACTTAGCCCTTCAAAATATGATTTGTACAACTCTGAAGACTGTTCTAAATAAGAATGTTTGCCAGACAATACAAACGTTATTCCTCCATTCCCTTCTTTTGATTTCTTTAAAGGTCCTTCTAACATTAATTTTGAGCTAAAAGTACTTGCTGAAAGTTTCCCCCTTAATCTTTTTTTATCACCATCTCTATATGTAATATCCATTATTGATGAAATCCTACCACCATACTCAGCATTAAATCCGCCAGTATAAACATCTGCACTACGCATAATATCTGTATCAAAAACAGAAAACAATCCAATTGAATGAAAAGGATTATAAATAATCATACCATCTAATAGCACTTTATTTTGAACGGGAGAACCTCCTCTAATGTATAATTGTCCTCCTTGATCTCCAGTAAATGTAACACCTGGCAATACTTGTAAATATTGTGCTAAATCTGGATCACCACCAATAGCTGGAATAGATTTAATCTCTTTTGGTGTAACTTTAGTTACCGACATTTTAACTTGGGTTTTTGCCTCTTGTTTTTCTGCAGAAACAACAAATGTTTTCATCATTTGAGAAGCTTCTTTAATGTTTACATTTTTAGAAATAATTTGATTGTCTTTAACGGTTAGTTTAATCGTCACAGAATCAAATCCCAAAGATGTAACCATTAATGTATAAGACCCTGCGGGTATCTTTGTTATAGAATAAAAACCGTTAACATCGGTTGCTGCTCCCATCGTAGTCCCTTTTAAAAAAACTGTAGCACCAATTTCGGCTTCACCTGTTTTATCATTATAGATGAAACCTCTTATTGTTCC
>JAJCYN010000079.1 GCA_029262915.1 Flavobacteriales bacterium | reverse complement strand
GTCATTGCGAGAGAAGTGCAACGAATCGAAGCAATCTCGTTCTTTTTTAGGAAGATTGCTTCATTTTATTTTTGTAAGATAGTTCAATAATCCTTCGACAAGCTCAAGATGACATTTCTCACTATGACAAAAATTAAAATTCGCAATGACGTTAATATTTAATTTTCAAGTCCTGCAGCTAGTTTTTCAGTATTTTCAGCAATTTTTAATGCTTCAACAATTTCATCAATATCTCCAGCAATTATTGAATCTAAACTATATAATGTTAATCCGATTCTATGATCTGTAACTCTACCTTGAGGATAATTGTATGTTCTAATTTTTGCAGATCTATCCCCAGTAGAAACTTGTGATTTTCTTTCTGTTGCTCGTTCTAATTCTTTTTTAATTACTTCAGCCTCATAAAGTCTTGTTTTTAAAACCTTCAATGCTTTTTCATAATTTTTTATTTGAGAACGACCATCCTGGCATTCAACAACAATTCCTGTTGGAATGTGCGTTAAACGCACTGCAGATTCAGTTTTATTTACGTGCTGACCACCAGCTCCTGAAGCCCTATAAGTATCTTTTCTTATATCCTCTTTTCTTACTTCAACATCAACATCTTCTGCTTCAGGTAAAACAGCCACTGTAACTGCTGAAGTATGAACCCTCCCTTGTGTTTCTGTTTTAGGAACACGTTGTACTCGATGAACTCCAGATTCAAATTTTAATACTCCATAAACATTTTCTCCTTCTACGCTAAACGAAACTTCTTTAAAACCTCCAGAAGTTCCTTCATTCATAGTCATCACTTCTGTTTTCCAACCTTTCTTTTCTAACCATTTGATGTACATTCTGTACAAATCTCCGACAAAAATACTTGCTTCATCCCCACCCGTTCCTGCTCTAATTTCTATAATAACATTTTTACTATCTTCTTCATCTTTAGGAATCAGCATAATTTTCACTTCCTCATCCATCTTTTCTTTCTCAGAAAGCAATTCGTCCAATTCCATCTTAGCCATATCCACAAATTCTTTATCTGTTTCGGTAGCTATAATTTCTTTAGAAGAAGCAATGTTATCGATAACATCTTTATACTTATTGTAAACCTTTACTATTCCTCCTAATTCTTTATATTCTCTATTAATCTTCACATACCTATCCATATCCGAAATAATTTCCGGATCCACAATCTGTTCGCTTACTTGATCGTAACGAATACTTATCTCCTCTAATTTTTTTAATAAACTCATTCCATCTTAATTATAAACAAACTCACCATAAGTACTTTTGATGGTTAATTGTTTCTCTCCTTGAGCTTCAACCTTACCAACAATTTGAGCATCAACATTAAATGATTTTGATATAGAAATAATATCTTCTGCAATCTCTTGTGGTACATATAGCTCCATTCTGTGTCCCATATTAAACACCTTATACATTTCTTTCCAATCTGTACCCGATTGTTCCTGAATCATTTTAAATAATGGTGGCACATTAAACATATTATCTTTTACTATCTGTAAGTCATCAACAAAGTGTAATATTTTAGTTTGAGCTCCTCCACTACAATGCACCATTCCGTGAATATTTTCACTATGAGCATCCAATATTTTTTTTATGATAGGTGCATAAGTTCTTGTTGGTGACAAAACCAGTTGCCCAGCATCTAAATCAACTCCTTCTACACTATCAGTTAATGAGTAACTTCCAGAATAAACCAACTCATCAGGAACACTTAGGTCAAAAGTTTGTGGATACTTTTCGGCAACGGTCTTATTAAACACATCGTGTCTCGCAGAAGTCAATCCATTACTCCCCATTCCTCCATTATATTCTGTTTCATAACTTGCTTGACCGAAAGACGACAAACCAACGATAACATCTCCTACACTAATATTAGCATTATCAATAACCTCACTTTTTTTCATTCTTGCGGTTACAGTTGAATCAACAATAATTGTTCTTACTAAATCCCCCACATCAGCTGTTTCTCCCCCAGTTGAATGAATCCCTATTCCTTGGCTTCTTAAATCTGATAATAATTCTTCTGTACCATTAATAATTGCTGCTAAAACCTCTCCTGTAATTAAACTTTTGTTTCTACCTATTGTAGATGACAGTAATATGTTATCTACAGCTCCTACACATAACAAATCATCTATGTTCATTATTAATGCATCTTGAGCAATTCCTTTCCATACAGAAATATCTCCTGTTTCCTTCCAATATGCGTAAGCTAAAGATGATTTTGTTCCAGCACCATCAGCGTGCATAACTATACAGTAATCATCATCTCCTGTTAAATGATCAGGAACAATTTTGCAAAAAGCTTTTGGAAATAAGCCTTTATCAATATTTTTTATTGCATTGTGTACATCTTCTTTAGAAGCAGAAACGCCTCTTTGCATATACCTTTCAGATTTGTCCATTAATCTTAAATTTCACACAAAAATAATACTCTATATATGGATATAAAAAAAACATCCTGAAAGTTATCAGGATGTTTTTTCTTATTATGTTAATAATCTAATTTTCTGGTGCTGGAGCAGCTGGTGGAACAAAATTATCGCCAATTACTTTAAAGTCAGTACGCCTGTTTCTTTGTAGAGCAACATCTTTTTCTTCCTGAGATTTTAACCCTTTAATATATTTTTCTGTTAAAACAACTCCACTTACTCCTTTTATTGGTTCATTTTCTCCCATACCTTTTGCTTTAATTCTATCTGGGTGAATTCCTTTTTCTTTTACTAAATAATCCACACAAGACTGAGCTCTTTTCTGAGATAATGTTTGATTAGCTCTAATAGACCCTCTATGATCTGTATGAGAACGTAACTGAATAATAATAGTAGGGTTTTCTGCCATAATATCATACAAATAATTCAATGAATCTTTATACTGTGGCTGTAAATCCCATTTTGCAGTTTTATATTCAATTAATGGTAATTTAATAACGACATCTTCAAACGGTTGTAACGCATATTCATGGAAGAATTTTTTAGATCCTTCTAAAGCAACCGTGGTTTCTTTTCCTTTAGCAAGCAAGTATTTATCTTTTGTTACAATTAAAGAATAAGATGTATTAGGATTTATGTAACGGTTAGGTCCATTCTCTACAAAAAAGAAGTTTCCATTTTCATCGGTAGTTGTTTCAGCAGAACTTCCATCTGTACCAATCAATTTTATTTTTGCATTTGCAAGAACTTTTTCTGTTTCCACATCTTTAACTACACCTGATAACTCAAATAACATTGGAGGTAAATAAAATTCCCAAATATCATCTCCTCCTTTACCACCTTCTCTACTTGAGGTAAAATATCCTTTATCCTTAATTCCTTCAAATACAATTCCAAAATCATCAGACTCTGAATTCATAGGCACCTTTAAGTTTTCTACTCCACTCCATTGATTAACACCTGTACTTGCTGCTTTAAATAAGTCTAATCCACCCATTCCAAGATGACCATTAGATGAAAAATATAACTCACCATTTTCTCTTAGGTAGGGAAACATCTCATCTCCTGAAGTATTAATATCAGAACCTAAATTTGTTGCCTGTGACCAAGTTTTCGCCTTTTTATCATAAGTAATGTACCATAAATCTCGCCCTCCTTGTCCACCTGGCATATTAGAAGCAAAAACCAACACTTTATCATCTACAGAAATAGCCGGATGCCCTACAGTAAATGTGTCTTCTGTTACTTTAATGTATTCTGGTTCTCCCCATTTTTGACCAGCTCTTTTTGCCCACATCAAACTACACCCCATAACTCCTTTACTTTCAACTCCACATCTTGTAAAGTAAATAATACTTCTTTTTTTATTTAAACAAGAAGCACCTTCACTAGCAGGTGAATTAATCGTCTCGTTTAACACTGCTGGTTCACTCCATTTTCCTTTTTTGTCTCTTTTAGACATATAAAGGTCTGAAAAATTCATTCCTGTAACATCAGACACTTCACTCCCTGCAGAACCTTGTCTTGTTGAAGTAAAATAAAGTTCTGTATTTTTTTTATCAGCAAAAACAGGTGAAAAATCATAATCTTCAGTGTTTAATAATGGCATTGGATTTACCACTGTTCTAGATGGGTTGTCTTTCCATTCTTTAGCCAACTGACAAGATTTTATACCCTCTTCTCCCCTTTTATCACTTGGATTAGCTGCTTTGTATTTATTAAATTCTACAATAGCCTCCTCATATTTTCCTTGAGACTTATAGATATCTGCAACATAATAAATTGCGAGAGGGTTATCATGCTTAGCTTTTATAGATTTATTATACCAAACAGCAGCTTGCTTGCCATCATTTTTTCCTCGATAACATTCTGCTATTTGAAATAAAATTTCAGCTTTAACTTCATTCTTCGGTTCTTTGGTATAGGCTTTTTTGTACATTTCAATAGCTTTGTAATACTTAAAACCACTAAAAGCTACATCAGCCTCTATTTTATAGTTTTTTTGAGCATTTACAGTTAAACCAAGAACTGCTACTAAGGCGAAAACGCCAATAATTCTAATTATTTTCATAATAATAAATTAGTTTTCCTTTGAATTGCCGCTAAAGTAAAAAAATCTTTTTAATAAATCAAAGTAAGTTTGATAAATAATTACATAAAAAAATCCCTCTTAAATGCATTTTTAAGAGGGATTAACCAGTATTTTTAATGATAAATCACCTTGTAAACAATAACTCTCTTAGTTTTGGCAATGGCCACAACTCATCATCAATTAATAATTCAAGCTTATCTGAATGATATTTCACTCCTTCGAAATAAGGCTTTACCTTATCACAATAAGCTATCGCTTTTTTCTCCGAACTATTAATTTTATTGGCCTTTTTACGCTCTTCGAGCATCTTTTCTGATTTCTCCTTTATTCCATTAATGTGTTCAGAAATATCTTCTAATAATTGTATTTGAGTTGCTGCTAATTTTGTAGATTTTTTTCCAAAAACATCATTAATTCCTCTAACATTCTCAATTAGTACATTTTGATATTTAATTGCTGTAGGAATAATATGGTTTTGTGCAATATCCCCCAATGTTCTTGATTCAATTTGCAATTTCAAAATATAGTTTTCTAACTCAATTTCATACCTAGCATCAATCTCGACTTCAGAAAATATTCCTAACTCTTTAAATAAATCTTTAGTTTCTTTTTTAATCATTACTTTCAATGCTCTTGGAGTATCTTTCAAATTAGATAAGCCTCTTTTTTTTGCTTCCTGAACCCATTCATCACCATAGCCGTTCCCTTCAAACCGAATAGCTTTAGATTCTTTTATTAATTTTTGAAGCTCTTTTAAAATTGCCTCATCTTTACTCAATCCTGTTTTAATCCTAACATTAACAGATTTTTTAAATTCAATTAATTGTTTTGCCACAATTACATTTAATGAAGTCATAGCATTAGCACAGTTTGCTGCTGAACCAACAGCTCTAAACTCAAATTTATTTCCAGTAAATGCAAAAGGAGATGTTCTATTTCTATCAGTATTATCTAATAAAATTTGGGGTATCTTACCTATGCTCATCTTCAATTCAGTCTTATCTTCTGGAGTCATTTTACCAGCTTTTACGTTTTTCTCCAAAGCATCTAACATTTGTGTTAATTGAGAGCCAATAAATACAGAAATTATAGCAGGAGGTGCTTCATTTGCTCCCAATCTATGATCATTGCCCGCAGAAGCTATACTTGCTCTTAAAATATCAGCATTATCATATATCGCCTTAATTGTATTTACAAAAAAGGTTAAAAATCTAAGGTTGGTTTTAGGGTTTTTACCTGGTGCTAATAAGTTAACACCTGTACTTGTAGCAAGAGACCAATTATTATGCTTTCCAGAACCGTTTAAGCTACCATAAGGCTTCTCATGTAACAAAACCCTAAAATCATGCTTCCTTGCAACTTTCTCTAAAACATCCATCAATAATAAATTATGATCATTTGCTAGGTTTGTTTCTTCAAACATAGGGGCACATTCAAATTGGTTAGGAGCTACCTCATTATGTCGAGTTGTAACCGGAATACCTAATCTTAATGCTTCTATTTCATACTCTTTCATAAAAGCTGCAGCTCTTTCTGGTATAGAACCAAAATAGTGGTCATCTAACTGTTGTCCTTTTGCAGGATCATGACCAACTAAAGCTCTACCTGTCATCATTATATCAGGACGAGCATTATATAAAGCTTTATCAATTAAAAAATACTCTTGCTCCCAACCCAAACTGGCTGTAACTTTAGTTATATTTTTATCAAAATATTGGCAAACATCTGTAGCCGCATTATCTATAGCGTGTAATGCTTTTAATAGTGGCATTTTATAATCTAAAGCTTCTCCTGTATAAGCTATGAAAACTGTAGGAATACATAGTGTTTTTCCAATAACAAATGCTGGAGATGTCGGATCCCAAGCCGTATAGCCTCTTGCCTCAAAAGTATTTCTTATTCCTCCATTAGGAAAACTAGAGGCATCTGGCTCTTGTTGTACTAAATTATCTCCATCAAATTTTTCAATTGCTCTTCCACCACTTATTGGCGTAAAAAATGAATCATGTTTTTCAGCTGTTGCTCCAGTTAAAGGCTGAAACCAATGTGTATAATGAGATGCTTCTTTTGTCAGTGCCCAATCTTTCATTGAAGAAGCGACTTGATTGGCTATTTTTCTATCCAGTTTTTTTCCATCAGTAATCGAAGCCATTACACTCTTATATGCTTCACTAGGTAAATACTCTCGCATTACTTCTTGTGTAAAAACATTTGTAGCATAATAATTTGAAGCTCGGTTTGATGGATAGTCAACTTCTTTCGGTTCTCTCGCAAGAACATCTGATAGTGCATTAAATCTAAATGTGGGCATTTTTTACTGTTTTATTGTGAAAAATTAAATATTTTGGGTAAATGTACCCTAAATTAGGGGTCAATTAAACAAAAAATAACTTTTTTTTATTAACACCCCCTATTTTTTATAACTTTATTTAATTATTTCTATTATTAATAGGCTACATGCTATAAAAAATCCCCATAAGAAAATTCTTATGGGGATTTTTTATCTTTTAATTTTTGACCTTACTCTGAAACTAAAGAAATCTCAACACGCATATTTTTTGTTTTTTGTTTTGGATCTATTGCAAAATCACCTCCTAACTCTCTGCCTATTCTTTCTTTTGCAATCCCTTTAGAAACTAGATACTTATAGACTGCCCCTACTCTTCTACCATCTAGCTTCTCAACAGTCTTTTCTGAAACATCAATATATCCAGTTACAGTAATTTTAGATTTATCATTTTCTTTCATATAAGTTACCACTTTATCCAACTTACCAGTCGTTAACTCAATAGAAAATAAATTCGGTTGAAATCCAATAACCATACCATCAACACTCATAGGAGCAGCATCATTTTTTACAGCTGAAACATTTTCTTTTGGATCAGATGACTTAACGGTTCCATCCGTATTAATTATCTTAACAGTTTTCGTATTGACACTCTTATCACTACTAAAATCTTTTTTAACCGTTTCAGCATTTTCCATCCCTGGCGTGGCATCACAATCACAACTTTTCACATCATCTCTCAATACAACAGATACATTATCAATATAATAATAGGCATCATAAGTTTGTGGTTTCGTAAACCCTCTTGGTCTTTTCACCTTTTTTATCTGCAATTTTGAATCTTCTGTAAAATTCCCTATGGTCAGATACTCTTCTCCTCCTTTTGCCTTGTAAACACCACATATTGGAGTCCAATAAAATTGAGTTTCATAAATTGTTAATTTTCTACTCTCTATGTATGAATCAAATTGCAATATATCAGAATTATTCGCAGTCATTGCTTTTGCAGTAATGACAACACCTAAATGATCGCAAGAATATTTAGATAAATCAGCCAAACTAACGTGATATTTAACACAATACTCTTTTCCTTCCTCCAATTGTTCGGTTAATTGAACTTGCAAATAACTTCTTGGAACCTTATTTTTATAACTATATCCAATTATCCCTGCATAACCAGAACCTTCCATTGGTTTTTCTTCACCATAAGCATTCTCTGGGATAGAAATAAAGAAGTTTTTAGTCTTCGGGACATATAAATCAGCTTGAGCAAGAGTCGGAGATGTCCATGGAGTTGCAACCTTAATTTCTCCTTTGTCTTTTATCTTTTTCTCAACTTTCTCAAATGTGGGGTTAGGAACTAAATTGGTTTGTGAAAAACCTGTTGCAACAATTAAAGAAAGTGCTAGTAAAAATGTATTTTTCATCTTAAATTTATTTTTTCACAAATCTATCAAATTTTATGCCTAAAGAAAAATTGATTATTATCTTGAAAACTTACAAACAAAAAAGGCCGCCCGAAGGCGACCCTTTTCTAGTTTACACTCCTACCATAAAAATTGACTTTAAACAAGTCCTCTAAGAGCATTCGTTTGCCATTATAGAATGGAGTTATCCACGCATCCTTTTGTCCAGATTTTATTATTTTCTGCCTTAATACTTCTGCAGTGCCTAATGTATTAAAACTTCCTTGCGTAAAACGAGTAATTCCATCTGGATAATCTAATACTAAGGGATTTCCATATTGTTTAAGATGATTCCACTTATAATTCTTTGGAAAACGATAAGCTGCTATTTGAACCTTAAAC
Source organism: Flavobacteriales bacterium (assembly GCA_029262915.1). GTDB lineage: Bacteria > Bacteroidota > Bacteroidia > Flavobacteriales_E > Vicingaceae. Next base: position 166 of record JAJCYN010000079.1, on the reverse strand, counting down.
TCCAATCCTTCTGCACAAGAATTGCCTCCAGTAGCAATTAATTTATTATAGATCGTTTTATTATTTAAGTCTTTTCCAATAAACCAAGAAAAATCTATAATTCCGGTTGCACAAGGATCTTTTTTAGGAGTAACAATGCCCAGCTCTTTTCTTTGTTTTTCTGGTA
>JAJCYN010000078.1 GCA_029262915.1 Flavobacteriales bacterium | reverse complement strand
CGGAATTCCTTCAGGAATGCCTGCATATAAACCAATGTGTCTTGGTAAAAAGTACGAATCAGCAGAGCTTTGTCCGATGTTAGCATACATCAATTGGTCAATGTCTTCTCCTTTAATTCCTGATTTTTCGATGGCTGCTCGTGAAGCATAAATTCCTAAATCGGTTGGAGAAACTTGCCCTAATGTTCCGCATAATTTTCCAAATGGAGTTCTTGCTCCGTTAACGAGATAAATGTCATCGTAGGTTATCCCAAATCCTTTTTTCTTATCGTGAAATCCTTTCATTTCTTTTTGTTTAGTTCTATCTCTTTTTAATAGTAATTACTCACTTTTTAATTCTAATCTCCTCAAACAAAATGCTATAATGCTTAAATGAGTGAATGATTTAATAGGTTTAAAATATTATATTTCCTTTTTTCCATTCTATCATTACAACATTCATTGTATCATTTACTCTAAGCAACTACATTATCTGTTTCTACTTTCTCAAATTTTGCTGTAAAATGTCTCAGAAATTCTGGTTCTTCAACTATTTTAACACCTACTGTTTGACCTTTTGTTTTGAGTATTTCATCAAATGTTTCAATCACATATTCTATATGACTTTGCGTATATACTCTTCGTGGAATGGCTAACCGAACCAACTCCATAGGTGCGGGAATTAATTCTCCGTTCTCATCGTATTTACCAAACATTACTGAACCAATTTCCACCGTTCTGATTCCTGCTTTTGTATATAATTCACAAGCCAATGCTTGCCCAGGATATTCGTTTACCGGAATGTGAGGGTACAATTTTTTAGCATCTATATACACTGCGTGGCCACCAATAGGCAACATCACAGGCACACCCATTTCGTGTAATTTATTTCCTAAATAAGCGGTACTTTTTATTCTGTATTCTAAATAGGAAGGGTCAAAAACTTCTTTTAACCCAATGGCTAACGCTTCCATATCTCTTCCAGACAATCCGCCATAAGTAGCAAAACCTTCTGTTATGATAAGTAAATTGGTACAAGCATCAGCTATTTTTTTGTCTCTTAAAGAAAGAAAGCCACCCATATTTACGAGGGCATCTTTTTTAGAACTCATTGCAGAACCGTCAGTATAAGAGAACATCTCTTGAGCTATCTCTTCATAGGTTTTGTTTTCAAATCCTTCTTCTCTGTGTTTGATGAAATAAGCGTTTTCAGCAACTCGACAAGAATCTAATAACAATAACACTCCATACTTTTTGCAAATGGCACTTACTTCACGAGTGTTTTTCATACTCACAGGCTGTCCACCACCACTATTATTGGTCACCGTAAGAATTACTGCTCCAATGTTTTCTGCTCCTTTTTCGTTAATCAATTCCTCCAATCTTTGGGTATCAATGTTTCCTTTAAAAGGATGAATTAATGATGGGTCGTTTGATTCTGGAATGGCTATATCTAATGCCTCTGCACCAGAAAATTCAATATTTGCTCGAGTTGTATCAAAATGTGTATTAGAGATAAATGTTTTTCCTTTTCCTCCTAAATAACCATAAATGATTCTCTCTGCAGCACGTCCTTGGTGTGTTGGCAATACATATTCGTGTCCGGTTAGGTTTTTAACTGCCGCTTCCATCTTTAACCAAGAACGAGAACCGGCATAAGATTCATCACCTATCATTATACCTCCCCATTGTTCTGCACTCATTGCTGAAGTACCACTGTCGGTTAAAAAATCAATAATTACTTCATCAGATTTTAATAAAAAGGTGTTATAATTTGCCTTTTTTAAATATTCAATTCTTTCCTCCTCAGAGCTCATTTTAATAGGCTCCACCATCTTAATTTTAAATGGTTCTATTATCGTTTTGTGCTTCATTTATTTACTTTTTCCATTTCTTTTTCTTCTTCCAAAATCTTCAGCTTCTTAAATTTTTGCATCGCAATAATTGCCGCTCCATAAGAAACAATGTGCTGAGGGTTATCAATTACCTGAATGTCTTTATCGAATTTTTCATTCAATAACACTTTTAAGTAGGGATGATGAGCAATAACTCCACCTATCATATAGGTTGGAATTCCTGATTCTAATCTCATTTTAGCCACTTTGTTCGCTATGGAGGTGTAGATTCCCCGAGCAATGTCTTGAGTAGTCATCCCATCAAAAATCCAATTCATAATTTCCGTTTTGGCGAATACCGTACAGAAACTATTAAGTTCTTTATCGTAATTAGAAAGTGAAGCCAAACTGCTCATCTCTGAAATATTGATTTCTGCTCTTTCGGCAATTTCTGATAAAAACGAACCTGTACCAGCAGCACATTTATCGTTCATATAAAAATTGGCTACGTGATTTTCTTTATCACATTTAATGATTTTGATGTCTTCTCCACCTATGTCTATAATGTTTTTATCTCCTGAATGGAAATGAGAAACACCAGCAGCAGCACAGTTAATTTCTGTTTTGATGATGTCTGATTCTTCAAAATGTTTTCTCCCGTAACCTGTTGCACAACTGTATTTAATGTTGAAGTTGGATGCTATGGTTTGCATCACATTTTTGGTTGCTTGTCGGTCGGAACTGAAGGTTGGTAATGAATATCGGAATACCGGATTTCCTTTTGCATCGATAATGGTAAACTTCGCGTAAGCGGATCCTAAATCGATTCCTAAAAAGCAATCGGCATTTTTATAGGAGGCTGGTGACGTGTTTTTATTCACCATTCCTTTGTCCAAAATTTTACGATTTACATCTCCCGCAGCTCCCGGAATTCTGGAAACAATGTTTTTATTGGTCATTGCTTTTACCATATTGGTAAAGGACAAGTTGAGCGATGTTCTTACATAATGTTTTCGACCGTATTCTACAATTTTGCCATTAAAATAATCGATTTCTGTCTGCCGATTATTAATAATATCCAACGCTAATGAAGGGAAGTGGTCTCCTCCTTTTTTGAGGTAACGCATACATTGACGAATGAAATCAGGGGAGAAATGTATTTTCTCTTTATCGGCAACTTCAACAGCTTCAGAAACAATCTGTTCAATAAGCTCTACCGTATCAGGGTCGTTCATAGCTTCTGCCATTGTAAGTCTTCCCACTCCACATAAGGCACTTAAGGATGAGTTTAAAATGGTTTTTTCCCAACTCCTTTTTAGTAATTCAAATGAATCGACAGCGTTGGTAGTTAGGTTAACCGAGTTTAACAACTCTGCAAATAATTCTGCTTCTTTGGTCTTGGTATCGTTAATGGAACCTACATAATTGGGTGGAGTAAAGAAAGTAACTTTTACCGTGTTTGGGGTTACCATATTACCGGCATAGTTGACAATCATTCTCAGCACCTTTGATTCGCCAAAAGTGGGAACCAATAGTTCTTCTACATCAATACCATTTTGAGCGGCAACAACGGTTAGTTTTTCGGTATTTAGTTCGGCAGCTTCTTGTAAAGCATCCTGTATTTGATAAGATTTTAAGGCAAAAACGAGATAATCTAAATCGAGTTCTGCTAAATCTTTTATGTTCCTACAAACATTATCGAACTTGGCAGAGGATTGAATTACGTTTTCTAAAATTATGCCTTCATTTTTTATTTTGTTGTGTTTTACTTCGTTTCTAACACATAAAGCAACATCGCAGCCAGCTTCTTGAAACTTGTCTGCTAATATCATTCCCACCGGACCTAATCCGACAATTCCGATTTTTAGCCCATCCTCAGTCCTTCCCGAAGGGAAGGAAGAATTCTGATTGTCGATATTTAATTTTTCACTCATTAGTTTAAAACTTTAACATCTTCTAATTGCTCTAAAAAGGTTTCTATCTTGGTGGTGCTTTGTCCTTCTGAGAAAAAACGTAGGTCACATAAATCACCTTCAATTATTAATGACGGAACTCCTGTTTCTTTTTGTAATCGTTGTGGCATTCCAAATTTTGCATTGGAATTATTGAAACAGGTTTTGGTATCGTGAAACACAATTCCGTCAATTTTGTATTCTTCAAACCATTCTGCTAACATTTTCATTTTGGCTTTTTCGCTTCTGTTAATGAAAATTTCAGTGTAAGCTCTTGCAGTAGATTCCCAAGGGTTGTTTTCATCGAATTTATCGAACACCCAACTGCTACAGTAAGTTGAAGCTACAACTGCTGAATTGTTAGAGGTAAATAAATCACTCATCATTCGGAGTTTACCCCAAATGGGCATTCCTTCCCAAAATATTCTGGTTTTGGCTTCTGGTAAAAAACCTTCATTGTTTTTTACATTTTCTTCTAACTCTGCTAATAACCCTGTGTAATAATCTTTAGCGATTTGAGTTCCTCGCAATACTACTATTGGTCCCATATGAATGGTTCCATCAAAAAAGCTTAATGGAGCGTTCATTGCAGTAGAGGTTTTTAGAACCTTCTGCCACAATAAGGTCGCTTCTTTACTTAAGCGAACGGTTTCTTTAAATTTATCTAAGTTGAATTTTTGTCCTGAAACTTCTTCACAAGTAGGAATCATATTTTTGAATTGTTTTACAACTAATTCTACTTCTTCTTGTGTTACTTCATCAACGTGTCGTGGAGGTTGTATCCCGACAATTGGGCAATCAAATTCATCTGCAAAAAAGGTAAACCAATCTTGCACTTCTCTACACTGGTTAGTGTTGTATGCAATGATATCGGGCTTTGGATGCCCTTTCATTCCATAATGCTTTTGTAAAGGAGATTCGCTTTTTAAATAAGAGCCTATATCGGCTGTGGTGTAGGAACAAACGTGACCTGAATAACCGCATTTTATGGCTTCGGGAATGTAATCCATAGCGGTTCTGGTAGCTCCTAATAAAGCTCCGTGATTTTCTGGAAAATAAACTTCAAAACCAAAGGAACGCAACAGTTCTGCTGGACCTACACTGGTACACCAAGCTACTTTTTTGTTGCCTGATTCTAACGAGAGAAAGTATTCTCCCATTAGTTTTTTCATCGTATTTGTTGATTTAATCGTGTACATAGCAATTGTTTAAGGCTGAACTTTTTATAGGAAAATGCGTACTTTTGTAAGTGATTATGCTATAAACTATGAAATATCTTGTAGAAATAAATGACGATACGGCTGCTGGAAAAACTTTTCTGGAGTTGGTTAGGATGCTTGTGAAAAATTCAGATGGCATTAATTTTCTATACCAAGAAAAAGAAGATTTAGGGCTAACAAAAGCAATGGAAGAAGGTAGAACAGGTGAATATGTGGATACAAAAAAGTACCTTGACAAGCTTCGTAAAAAATGATTGTAAAAATTGATAGAAGTTTTGAAAAAGACACCAATTCCATTAAAAACAAACAAATTCTTCACAAAATTGCTGATTGTATCGAGCGAGTTGAAAAATCGAATAGCATAAAAGAAGTTACCAACCTTAAAAAACTTAAAGGAACTAACCAATATTTTCGTATTCGAATTGGCGATTATCGTATTGGATTGGTAATTAAAGGTAATACAGTCATTTTCGAACGTGTTTTGCATCGAAAAGACATCTATAAAAAATTTCCTTAACTGATATGTTGATTTAATCGTGTACAATTTTTCTTGATATTTCGTTCTTAGTATCTAATTCAACTACATAAACCTCTTCTTCAACAGGAACATCTTTTCCGTACATTTTTTGAAGATGAGCTTTGTATTTTTCTAATACATTTTTCGGAGCTACTTTCATTGATGGTGTGAGTGTATTGTCATCTAACGATAACTCGCTTTTAATGATGGCTGCCGATTTTATTTTAGAAAATTTTTGTTTGATATCACCATTAGCATCGTGCAAACACCCTTGTAAACATCTCCCTAATTCGTTTAAACTTCTTGGGCAAAAACAACCATCGGAAGGTGCCAT
>JAJCYN010000077.1 GCA_029262915.1 Flavobacteriales bacterium | reverse complement strand
ACGAACAATTTTGTGATGATAGTATTAAATATTTGGTTAATTACTTATATAAACAATAATTAACGACCCATAATATAGGCTTTATTAATAGAGGGTAAATGCTATTATTATAAAAAACACAAAAAAGGTACTACTAGTTATAAAGAGTTTCTCATAAAATGTAACATTATTATTTTGGTACATAACCAAGTATATCTTTATTACGATTCCTTTCATTTGTATTCTTTTTTAGTTTTTTTAATGAATCAAATTTTGCGTGTTGTAATTCCATTTGATGAATTTCTTCTTCAATTCTATGTATTTTTCTGACTTTCTTTTTTAATTGATTAGATAAAACCTGATTAGATTGGTAGTCTTGAAGTGTTTTTAATAGTTTTTTATGACTGTATTTATTGCGTGTAATTAATCCACTAATAAATAATGGAGATGAGACTACCATTAATCCTGCTCCAATAGGAGGTGCTACTATTGTAATTGATGCACTTAATGGTAAAAAAGACATTTTTCCAATTCCACAATTATCCCGTTTATCAAAGAAAATATTAATGATGGTGATACTCGTTTTATCATTACCATATTTATTTATATATTCTAAGTAAGTTAGGTGTTGCTTTTTAATTTTTTGTCTAGAAAAGCAATTAACACTAAATAGAATAATAAATGTAAAAAGGATTAAATGTTTCATCTTAATAGGTTTTAAATTAATATTAAATTATTAGGATAAAATTATGGCAGATTATAAATGAAGACAAGAGTAATGTTACCCTAATTTGACGAGAACAGTACTGGATTTTTTGAAAGTGCTTCTACTTAGAATGTTAGAATTTGAAGCGAAAGAATGCTAAGCTTATTTTGTATTTATACTTATTAGGCGTAGTCAATAAAATGACTAAAATACACTTTTTAATGATTGAGGTAAAAACCCTAATAACTCATTCATAGTTTTATATTACCTACTGTAGATTAAAAAGAATTTGCTATATTTAGTAGTGATAAGCTTAATTTAATATACTAGAACAAAATAATGCCAGATATTTCTAAATGTTTTGGAACGGATTGTAAACTTAAAGTGTGTTGTTACCGATATACTGTGTCATCAGATGGTGATGATCAAAGCTTTATGAATCCACCTCCATTTAAAGAGAATGATGGACTGATAAGCTGTGAACGATTTTGGTTTAATGATCTGGAAATGATTGAGTCCGATGAGCTAAAAGCAGTTATTTATGCTAAAATTGAAAAGCAAGAAGGTAGTGGAGATATGGCTGGAGGTAGTGGACATTTAAGCCATAAAACCCACGAGATAACACTAGTAAAAACATTAGCCATTAACGAAAATAGTTTATTATTATACGCTTATGACTTATGTATCCAATCAGAATTTAGCACAAAAGAATACACGTATGTTGAACTTGTATTGATAAATAGAGAAAAACAGGTGTTGAACAGTGAGCGGTTGATTACAAGAAGTAATGACAATGAGGATGATGCAGATATTGATAGTTGGACATCTTAAGTAATGTGTGATTTTAGTAAAAGAACTAAAAACCCAACTCTACTTTTCGATTTACAGAATGTAAAATTTAATAACTAATAACGTTTAATTCGCTCTTGTCTTTATTCATCATAAAATAATCGGAAGCATGATATAACACCCATTTTTTATTTTCATAATAGAAAAAGACTTCTATATTTTCTTCGTTTTCTGGTTCCAATACATTTTCTAACAAAAGTTTAATCTGGTCGGAATCTACTCTAATATTAGTTATTTTAAAAGTATAAACTTCATAGGATGAAATGCGTAAAAGAGGATAATCAGTAGCAGAAACCCCTTTAATGTTAAAATCATTATCATTATTTACAACAAAGAAATAACTAGGTGAGAGGTAATCTTTATCCACATAATATTCCTCATTTTCATTTTTTAAAACTGCATTAAATTCGTTTGCGAGATTAGTGTGTGATGAAGAAGTTATTTCCATATCTTGGAACAACTGAGCCATTTTTTCGTGCTGATAATCGGTGGTAATGGATTCGTTGTATTTTTGACTTAACAAAACATTTAAAGGTAAGTAGGAGTCTTTATTAATCTCGATGTCGTGTTGTTTATTGTAACTATCAGTTAATTGGCTATTATGCTCAATGGCCTGTTTATTAATTGATAACACATCAAATTGTATTTTATTAAAAGGTTGGATACCATCTCCATCTGTTGCCTCGGTCATGCCATTTATTTCTGTAGCAACTAACAGTTCGTTTTGTCCATTACCATCAACATCTTCTATAGAAAGATTATAAAAATTAACTGTTGAATAAGCAGAGCTTCCATAGAGGCTAAGCACAGAATTGGCTGAAACATCCAGTTTATTCAAGTCATATTCGTTGTTATCTTTTTTTATTAATGTGTAATAGGAGATTTTATCATTACCTTGAATGATAAAGAAGATATCAAATTCATCTTCGTTATCTGGTTTTAATCGGATATAGTTTAATAGTTCAGGTGATTCATTGTAATAGTCTATCCAAATGCTATGAATCCATTCCTCAAAAGTATATTTTGGGTTAAAGATGATGATAGGTTTTTCAGTATCTTTTTTTATTTCTCCTTTTATAGGAATTGCTGTTTGAGTTTCTGATACTGAGCCACTATCACAATTTAGGAGGAGTACCCAAAGAAGTATGTACCAAATCTTTTTCATAACACTAAATACGCTTTTTTAGATTTATTCTATGTGTTTAGCCCAAGCTATACTATTATGCAATCCATGAATTAATCTTTGATGCACCATATCAATATCATATCCATAATCTTTATCATGTTCTCCGTTGGATAATGTTTTCATATATTTTGAAACACTTCGCAATTGTTCCATCATTCTTTTATGGTCTTTAGTGGGACCTGATTTTTTTGATTTTAAAGAAACAATCGCTTGGTCAATCAATTTTACCGCTTGCCTTATTTCGTCTTGCATTGTTTTAGGCATATCAAGTGGATCCTTCATATTTTGCTCCTTTCTTAAGGCATAAAGCCTTTTTTCATGCTTCATAAATAAATCACGAGCGTTCATTATTTGATCCATTTCTTTTGCTGCTAATGGATATAATTTTAGTTTAGTATCTTTTAGTAAAAAGGTTAGCTTAGGTATTTTTATTAATGTTCCATCTTTAATATTATTTTCATTCTCAATTTCATTGTAGATTTTCATGATGGAGGAGTAATGTCTATTGCCATAATATTTTCTACCCAAACCCCATAATGTTTCTCCTTTTTTAAAAGTGTGAGTAGGTATTGTATCTTCAATTTTTATTTCGATTACGGGAGTATCTATTTTATTTTCTAGAACAGCTAAGTTCGTATCTGTTATTAGAACTATATCTTGATTATGGTTTTGCTGATTTTCTCCACAAGACAGGATAATTAAACTTATTAAAATAGGAAGAATTAAATTTTTCATAATACTAAAATACTCTTTTTTTAAGTCTCTTAAAAACCTGTTGTAAACAAATTACGAGCTCCTTTAATGCCACATTTTTGGTAGTTGTTATAGGTTTGTGCTGCTCTTTCGTCAATCTGTTTGCCTGTTTCGTTAAGTAGCCAACCATCAATAGCAGCTTTTAAAGTATATGCCTCGGGTGCCATTAAGTGGGTAGTCCATAAAACGGGATTGGCACCAGCTTGTTTAATATGTGGAGAAAAATAATCTTTACTATAACACGCCAAAATAATAACATCTCTTTTTGATGCTGTTGTTTTATAATTAATGGTTACATCAAAATCCATTAATCCATCATGACCAACATAAGAGAGTAAATTGGATTTACCTCCAAAATGTAGAGCAGTTGTTCCAGTTTTAATTTGAATGGGATTTTGCCCATTAGAAGCTTTTAAAAAATCTTCAACACAAGTTTTAATCTGTTCACCATCATAGGCATCTGCTAAGAGGTAAACGTCTTTTTTAGCGTGTTTAAACAGTATCCGTTCTAAAATAATGGGATTATTAGATTTGATGATTTTTACCAAGTTCCAATCTTTGGTTTTGAGTTTAAAATAAGAACGTACACCATAACCGCAACCCCAATATAAGTTTTTGTTGTAGTCTTTACCATTACCAATGTTAGCGGGGACAGGAATAATTCCTTGGTATTGATTGTCACACAAAGCTACAAAAACGTGGATGGTCTTGGTTTGGGCTTTTGTAATTTGAGTAAAGAGTATTGTTGCCAATAGAATAAATGCTTTTTTCATAATATTCGTTTTATCATATAAAACTATAGAATGCACTAAACATAAAAAAGATACACTGAGGGAACGTGGTATTTGGATTAGGTAAGGTTAAATATGTATCTTTATCCTTATGAGAAGAGATGATGATGGACCAATAATGGAATCTAGGTTTGAACAGAGCCAAAGAAAAAGTAATAAAGGTGTTTTAATCGTTGTAGCCTTTTTAATCCTTACGATGGGGCTAGCCTTTTTCTTATATGTAGAAGAGGGTGATCGGCAGGAAGTGTTAATGTTGGAGGCAATGGAAGAACAAATGATCGATCAACTGGAAGATGAATTAATTGAGCTTGAAAATGGGCCAGCAACTGTTGAAATAGTTACTGAAGAAGGGACTGCTGATTTCTTTTATCAACGTGCACTGCAAAAAGAGGAAGAAAGAGATTATAATGGAGCAGTTGAAGACTATACCCGAACAATAGAACTGGCTGAAAAGTACAGTGCAGAAATGTGGAATGCTTTAAACAACAGAGGTATAATAAAGTCACAGCAATTGGAAGATTATCGGGGAGCAATGAAGGATTTTAGCAAGATCATATCAATTGAAACCAATCGGTATGATGGTGAGGTAAACGATACAAGGCTTGAGGCAGGTTATACCAATCGAGCTTTTGTAAAGAAAATGTTAGGTGATAAAGATGGTGCTTGTGATGATTTATATGAAGCATTGAGTTTAGGAGTAGACGCTACTGCAGCTTTTATTGAAAAACAGATTGATAAAAACTGTTTGTAGGATTTAATTTTTGGATTAAGCTTTAAATTCTAACTAAACATCCTTCGACTTTCGTTCAATATAAACTGTTTCATAGGTTTATATTCTAACGCCTATTACACAAACATCATCAATTTGGTCAAGTTTACCTTTCCAAGTTTCAAAAGTATCGCCTATAATAGATTTTTGCTCATCCATACGCATGTCTGAAACACTTAAGATTAATTCCTTAAATTTCTTATACATGAATTTTTTTCCTTTCTCTCCACCGAACTGATCAGCATAACCATCAGAAAAAGTATAAATTACATCGTTTTCTTGAAGTTGAATGGTATGGTTGGTAAAAGGTGTTTCATTAATAAAATTACCAACAGGTTGTTTATCTCCTTTAATTTCTATTATTTCTCTATTTCTAGCGATGTATAACGGGTTGTTAGCACCAGAAAATTGAATGATTTTTAAATTAAAATTTATAGCACATAAGGTAATGTCCATTCCATCATTTACGCGTTCATTTTCTGTGCTAAAATTATCTTTTACCAATATTCGTGTCATTTCGAGAATATTAGCAGGGGTAGAAGTTTTTAATTCTTTTACACT
>JAJCYN010000076.1 GCA_029262915.1 Flavobacteriales bacterium | reverse complement strand
CTTCTGCTTTTAGTAATTTTAATTCATTAATTAGCTTTTCAGTTTCTTCATGTTTTCTCTTTTTATAATTGATGTAATTAAGGAAAAAGATTACAATTAAAACTAAGGTTAAAAATAACGATACTGCTAATCCATATTGCTTGTATTTGTTGCTCTCAATTTCTTTTTGTTTGAGTTCATTTTCTTTCATCAAAATTCTATTCTCTTGTTCTTGTCTCTTTGTATTAAATCGAGTTTGTATTTCTGCTAATCTTAAAACATGTAATTTAAAAAGAGAATCTGATAATAATTGTGCACTTTGAAAATGTTCAAATGCTATTTTATATTGATTTTTAGCAAAATAGTTATTTGCCAAATCTTGATGATTGTCTAATAATCTCTCAGAATCATTCATCTCTATTGCCAATTTATTAGATTCAATAAAATAGGTTTCTGCTTTTTCATATTCTTTAAGATGATAATAAATATCTCCTATATTATTTAACTCATTTGCTATTCCACTTTTAGCTGAAAGAGTATAAAATATATCGAGTGCTTTTTGATGATAAACAAGTGCTTTTTTTGATTCTCGTTTCTTTTTATGTAATAACCCAATATTACTGTAACTGTTAGCAATCTGCACTGAATCTTTAAAAGAAATTCTTATTTCTAATGCCTTGGTAAAAAAAGTGAGTGCATTTTCAAAATCATTAGCACAGAGATAAGCTCCTCCTAAATAATTATAGAGTCCAGATACATAAAGATTAGGTTTTGTTGAAGTGTCGCATTTAGTTATTACTTGTTTAAAAATAAAAACTGCTTTATCACAATTACCTGTGGCTAAATGTTTACTTCCCAATTCAAAAAATGCCGTATCAAATGTTATATTTTTTTTACTCTGCTCCGTTTCGTCATTATTAAACTGACCTATTACATAGGAGGTATTAAATAAAATAATTAATGCTGTTAAATAAAATTGAATATTCATTGTTAGTTAAATAGGGAATTAGGTTATCAAAAAAATTAGATTTTAGCACCTATAATTAATACATCGTCAATTTGTTTTATGTTACCTTTCCACTTAATGAAAGTTTCTTCTAATACGTTTTCTTGTTCTTTAGCAGATTTTGAAGATAGTTTTGCTAACAACTCTCGAAAAGGTGGATAGTAAAATTTCTTCTCTTCTGCTCCTCCTTTTTGATCGGCATAGCCATCTGTAAATAAATACAACATGTCTCCTCTTTTTGTATCTACTTCTTGCTCTGTAAACTCATAAGCTGGTGTTGTTCCTATTGACATCCTATCGGCTTCTATTTGTGTTAATTTATTATCTGCAATTACATATAGTGGATTTCGTGCTCCTGCATATATTATTTTATTGGTGCTTTTATTCCAACTCACTAAAGACATATCCATTCCGTACTTTGTTGAAGTCATTTGCCCATCTTTTCGAAGTACTTGTATTACTTCTCTATTAAGTTCTTGTAGTATTTTTGATGGACTATGAGTGTTATGCTCATTCACTATCTTTTCTAAAAAATTAAATGCCATCAATGATACAAATGCTCCTGGAACGCCATGTCCTGTACAATCTATTGCTGCAAAAAGTACTATTTGGTCATTACTCTTTTTTGTTATCTCTAATTCTTGCATCCAATAAAAATCTCCACTTACTACATCTTTGGGTTGATAAAAAATAAATGAATCTGGGAGTAATGTTTCTATTTCTTCTTCTGAGGGAAGTATTGCTTGTTGTATATTCTTAGCATAATCTATACTATCTGCTATCTGCTTATTCTTAACTCCTAATTCTTGGTTTTTTCCTTCTACTACTTCTTTTTGTAAGCTTATAATGTTCTTCTGTTTCTTGGTTATGTTTAATGACCTATATATAAACAGGGCAAATACTATAACCAAAAATAAACCACCTATCACTGAATAAATAATTATTTTTTGCCTCCTACTTTTTGCTTCTGCCAACAATTCTTGTTTCTCCATCTCCTTTTTATGCTCCGCAGAGATAACAGCTTCTTTCTTTTCGTATTCATAATTCAATTCTTGAGTTATGGTGGCTTTTTCTGTTTCTGTATTACGGATAGAGTCATTCATAAGAATGTATAGTTGATAATACTCCCATCCCTTTTTAAATTTTTTTTGCTTTTTGTATACCTTACTTAAAACATCAGCGGCATCCTTAATACTTAACGGATAACCAATTTCTTGAGCTATCTTCATGCTCCGTTCACCATATACTCTAGCTCTATCAACCATCCCTCTTGATAGTGAAACTCCAGCTAATGCATTCAATGCTGAAACTTGGCCATATTTATACTTTATTTCTTCATTAATCGTTAAACTTTTATGAAGACATTTTAATGCTTTTTGAGTATCTCCTTGTTTATCATATATTACTCCAAGGCTAGACAAACTATTTGCAATGCCTTCTTTATCCTCAATTTTCTCTCTAATTTCTAAACTTTTTTTAAAATATTTTATCCCCTTGATTGTATCTCCCGACTTTGTGTACATAGCCCCAAGATTCTGAAGGGAAGATCCTATGCCATAATTATCCTTTATTTCTTCTCTAATTTTCAAACTTTTATGTGTATAATCCAATGCTTTTTTATATTCTCCTTGATTATAATAAATATATGCAAGGTTATTAAATGAGTATGCTATCCCATTTTTGTTCCCTATTTTCTCTTTGATTTTTAAGCTTTTCTGATAGTATTCCAACCCTTTAAGAATATTACCTTGGTTGGTATAGATATAACCTAAGTTATTAAGAGAAGATGCTAAAGTTCGATAAAATGATTTTCTTTCTGCTGTGGAAATAGAAGGGTTTGCTAAATTTTTTTCAGCTATCTTTTTTGCTATTTTACAAAAATACTCTAAGGTATCAGTATGAGAAAGATACAGCACTTCTCCGGAATTTAAATAAGCTTCTGCAACCAAAGTATCGTGTTTATTTTCTTCTATAATTTGTATAAGAGAATCTAGTAGATGCTGTTGTTTTTCTGTAATTTGAGCGAATAATTTTAATGAAATTAAATTTAGAAGCAAAAAAGAAAAAACCAGATATTTGGATTTCATAAAATTTCTATTTATAAAAAGGACGAACTTGCCTCAATTTTGTAATAACTCACTCCCTTAAGGATAAATTGGAAACCATCCAATCTTTATTTCAGTTAAAAAAATAAGTTCCGTTAAATACTTAATAAGCATTGCTTCGACAAAGTTATACTGATGATATTATGTATTGAAATCAACTTTTTTAAAAAGTCAGTAGTCAAGAAGATATTAAAGTAATATGAACTTAAAATCTAAGGCAATCAAGTTAATTCTTCTCTAAATCCGTAATCCGTTGTTTAAGATCTTTCAACTCAATTCCAACGCTTCTCATTAAGCTCAAAATATTTGACGGATTTAACTCGTCCTCTTCATATTGACCAATACATAAGTTTAATTTGAATTGCCATATTTCCATAATTTCAGAAATATGAATAGAATAAGGTTGGTATGCTTTATTATCTGAAGAAAGTGTTAAATAGTTGCTTTCTAAATTATTAGTAAAAACACGTTTATAAACTAAGCCATCATCTTTGGTTAAGATAATGTAACAGAAATTGTTTTTTACATTATTGGGGTTCTCCATAAATTCGGCAACCACTACGTCTCCATCCTTTACCCAAGGATGCATAGAATCACCTTTAATGGGAAAAGCTCGGTGCTTACCCGTTGGCAAGAAATCCAAACTCATAATTGGTAGTTCAGCAATAAAGTCTGTATCAGAGTATCCCTGTAAATATCCTGCCGAGGCTTCTTTGGTAACTACCTCAATTACATTTTCATTGTGTTCATCTACTCGCATCGGAAATAAAACTCGTTGATTTCCAATATCGATAAATGTATCATCTTCGGCTAAGGTTAAATCATTTTTAACCAATGCATCAATTGGCATTTTAAAAAAATCTGACAATTGAATTAATGTTTCTATTGGAGGTTCAGAACGACCTTCCTCATAAGAACCTACTCTCGATTTAGAGATGTCTATCTCTATTGAAAATTGCTCTTGTGTTAACTCTTTAA
>JAJCYN010000075.1 GCA_029262915.1 Flavobacteriales bacterium | reverse complement strand
ATGAAGCTTTTAACATGTCAATGACATGGAAGTTACCTGTAATATATATTATTGAGAACAATAAATATGCAATGGGAACTTCTGTAGAACGAACATCTAATGTTACTGAATTATACAAAATAGGATTGAGTTATGATATGCCAGGGGAAGCGGTTGACGGAATGGATGTAGAAGCTGTACATTATGCAATTGAGAAAGCTGCGAAATGGTGCAGAGACGGTAAAGGACCTTATTTATTAGAAATGGAAACGTATCGTTTTAAAGGACATTCAATGTCTGATCCTCGTAAGTATAGAACAAAAGAGGAAGAGGAAGAATACCAAGATGATGATCCAATTACTAAAGTCTTAAAAACGATTAAGATTAATAAGTACGCAACGGATAAACAAATTGAAAAAATTCAAGAAAAAGTGAAAAAACAAATTGTTGATGCGATTAAATATGCTGAAGATTCACCGTTTCCGGAACTAGAAGCAATGTATGAAGAAATTTATGCAGAAGAATATCCTTTTATAAAAGATTAATAATAAGTTAGAACAATGGCCGAAATAGTTAGAATGCCCAAATTAAGTGATACCATGACAGAGGGAGTGGTAGCTAAGTGGCATAAAAAAGTTGGAGATGCGGTAAGTGAGGGTGATTTATTAGCTGATATAGAAACTGATAAAGCGACAATGGAGTTCGAATCTTTTGTAGATGGAACCTTATTACATATAGGGGTTCCAGAAGGAGGCACATCTCCGGTTGATACAGTGTTAGCAATATTTGGAGAAAAAGGAGAAGATTTTTCTGCTTTATTAAAAGAAGAACCAAAAGCTGAGGTTGTAGAAGAAAAAGTAGTAGAAGTAAAGACTGAGAAATCTTCTGCACCAGCTGTAGTAGAAGTTAAAACAGAATCACCAAAATCTGTTTCAGTTGTTGCTACTTCATCTAATGGCAGAATAATGGTTTCTCCGTTGGCTAAGAAATTAGCAGAAGAGAAGAACATTAATCTAGCAATGGTTAGTGGAACGGGTAATGGAGGTAGGATTGTGAAAAGAGATATTGAAAATTATGGAGGAGGAGTTATAGCGAATTTTGTTGGCGTAGAAAAATACACTGAAGTACCTGTTTCTCAAATGCGTAAAGTTATAGCTCAACGACTAGGAGAGAGTAAGTTTTCTGCACCACATTTTTACTTAACAATGGACATTGATATGGATGATGCTATTGCAGCACGTAAATCCATTAATGCTATTGCTCCAGTAAAAATATCGTTTAACGACATTATTATAAAAGCTGTTGCAAGTGCATTAAAAGATAATCCTAAAGTTAATTCATCATGGTTGGAAGACAGAATACGTTACAACGAACACGTTAATATTGGTGTTGCTGTTGCTGTAGAGGATGGCTTATTGGTTCCTGTAGTACGTTTTGCAGACGGAAAAACATTAAGTCAAATATCTGGAGAAGTTAAAGATTATGCTGCTCGTGCAAGAGATAAAAAATTACAACCTGAAGATTGGGAAGGAAGTACCTTTACAATTTCTAATCTTGGAATGTTTGGGATTGAAGAATTTACGGCAATTATTAACCCACCAGACGCTTGTATTTTGGCTGTAGGAGGGACAAAACAAATTCCTGTTATTGAGGGCGGTAAAGTTGTTCCTGGTAATGTAATGAAAGTAACACTTTCTTGTGACCATAGAGTAGTAGATGGTGTTGCAGGATCTAAATTTTTACAAGCATTTAAAAACTATATGGAGAATCCAGTTATCTTATTGGGAGCCCAAAACATATAAAATATTGTTTAAAATTTAAAACCCTCAACATAGAATGTTGAGGGTTTTCTTTTTAAATTCGCTTAATGTCAAACCGTTTTTTAGATACTAAAATAGAATTCTTAAAGGGGGTAGGACCAAAGCGTGCTGAAATACTTAGAAAAGAATTAGGTATTGCTACTTTTGGTCAATTACTGGTGTATTATCCTTTTCGTTACATTGATAAATCTAAGGTTTATAGCATTGCTGAGATTAATTCTGAGGAGGCTTACATTCAATTGAAAGGAAAGATTACAACGCTACAAACTTTAGGAGAACGAAGAGGGAAAAGATTAGTGGCAACGCTTAGAGATGAGACTGGGGAGATTGAATTGATTTGGTTTAAGGGAATTAAATGGTTAGCTTCTTCTGTGGTTATTGGACAAGAATACATTGTTTATGGGAAGCCTTCAAAATATAGAAACAAGTACAATATTGCCCATCCTGATTTAGATGTGGTAGACCAATCATTAATAGCCAATCAAGTTACCTTGGAAGCAGTTTATCCGAGTACAGAATTGCTTTCTATAATGGGGTTAAACTCAAAAGGAATTCATAAAATTCAAAAAAACCTTGTTGCTCAGTTGGGAAATAAGGTAGAAGAAACGTTACCTATACTAATTTTGGAGCAGCTAAAGCTAATTGATAAAGAACGAGCTGTTATTAATGTTCATTCTCCAGAAAATGAACATCTATTACAGAAATCGAGATATCGACTAAAGTTTGAAGAACTTTTTTATTTGCAACTCAATATGCTTCGTCAAAAAGTTATAAAAACAGAAACGATTAAAGGAGCTGTTTTTAATAAAGTGGGAAAGTACTTTAATCAGTTTTTTAATGAGAATTTACCTTTTGAATTAACAGGAGCACAAAAGAGAGTGTTAAAGGAAATAAGAAATGATGTAGGTTATGGGAATCATATGAATCGCTTATTGCAAGGAGATGTGGGCAGTGGTAAAACGATCGTAGCTTTAATGAGTATTTTAATTTCAATTGATAATGGCTACCAAGCATGTTTAATGGCTCCTACAGAAATTTTAGCGAATCAGCATTACGAAGGAATAACTGAACTCTTAAAAGGAATTGACCTAAAAGTAGAATTGCTCACTGGTTCAGTAAAGGTTGTAAAGAGAAGAGCCATTCATGAGCAATTAGAAAACGGAGAATTAAATATCCTAATAGGTACTCATGCATTGATTGAAGACAAAGTTAAATTTCAAAACTTAGGTTTTGTGGTTATAGATGAGCAACATCGTTTTGGTGTTCAACAACGATCAAAGTTATGGAGAAAAGGTAGCCCATCCTTAATCCTTCCCAAAGGGAAGGAAAAGGAGCAAATCCTCTACAAATATCAAACAGCTAGACCTTCTACTTATGCTTTACTTAAAGTAAATAAAGAAGAAAAAAAGAAAAAGTCTACAGGTGCCGAGGTTGCCTTATGGTCGCAATTAAAAACAAAGCAACTTGGAGCGAAATTTAGAAGAGAGCATATTATCGACCAGTTTATTGTTGATTTTTTATGTATTCAAAAGAATCTTATTATAGAAGTTGATGGTAAATATCATCTAGAAAAGGAGCAACAAGAAGCTGATGAAATGCGAACTCAAATTCTTGAAGACATAGGCTTTAAGGTAATGCGTTTCACCAATGAAGAAGTTCTTGGAGATGTAGAAGGTGTAGTTCATCAGATAGAAGAAGCACTGAAAAGTCTCCCCGATGGGGAGATTAGAGGGACAACTATTCCTCCACATGTTTTGGTAATGACAGCTACACCAATTCCAAGAACTTTAGCTATGACTTTTTATGGTGATTTGGATGTTTCTGTAATTGATGAATTACCTCCGGGAAGAAAAGACATTAAAACAATACATCGTTTTGATTCTTCTCGATTAAAGGTGTTTGGGTTCATTGAAGAAGAAGTGAAAAAAGGGAGGCAAATCTATATTGTTTATCCATTAATTAAAGAATCCGAAAAAATGGATTATAAAGATTTAATGGATGGCTATGAAAGTATCATTAGAAGATTTTCAAGGCCAGATTACCAAATAAGTATTGTACACGGACAAATGAAGGCTGCTGATAAGGAGTTTGAAATGCAACGGTTTGTAAAAGGTGAAACTCAAATAATGGTGGCTACTACCGTTATTGAAGTCGGAGTGAATGTACCCAATGCAAGTGTTATGGTAATAGAAAGTGCCGAACGTTTTGGTTTATCACAATTACACCAACTAAGGGGTAGAGTAGGGAGGGGAGCCGAACAATCTTATTGCATTTTAATGACAGGAAATAAGCTAAGTGCAGATGGAAGGTTGAGGATGGAAACCATGGTAAAAACCAATGATGGGTTTGAAATTAGTGAAGTAGATTTAAAGTTACGTGGACCAGGAGATATACAAGGAACCCAACAAAGTGGATTGTTAAACCTAAACATAGCAGATTTAGTTAGAGACGGAAAAATACTACAATATGCCAGAGATGTTGCCGTAGCTACATTAAAAAAAGATCCTAATTTAGAATTAGACAAGAATCACCGTTTGGTTGCTACTTTAAAACAATTATTTGGAGATAGAGTAAATTGGAGTAGAATTTCTTAACTATTATTTCAATTTATCATCTAAACCTTCTTAAGTATAAGTTTTATAAGGTAAATTCCTATCTATTGTTTTACAAACTTTTGAAATATAGCTTTTTGGTTTGCGGTAATTTTTATAAAATAAATCCCATTAGGGATGTTATCCAAAAATATATTATTGAGATCTGTTGAAAACGTTTGAATCGTTTTGCCAGTAATATCAATAATGTTTATTTCATCTATTATTAATTGATCGCTAATAATAGTAAGATTGCTTGAGGTGGGGTTAGGATATATTTTTATTTCTGAACTCAAACTAATAGAATTATCCAATCCTGTTATTATTGGTGTGCTAATTACGGAAATAGCAAATCCTGCCTGTTTGAATATAACACCATTAGAACCAATAGAATCACAATAAGTATTATTACAACCCACCCCGTCATCTACTGTTAAACAAAGATAGAAGGGACCTGAAGTTGTGTAAGTATGGCTAGGAAATTGCATAGTAGAAGTAGTGCCATCTCCGAAATCCCAGAGGAAGTTTAAATTGTTTCCTGTAGAACTATTAACAATTGAAAATCCTCCATTAGAAATATCGGGGTATATTACAAACCCTGCAGAGCATTGTACTGGAGATGAAACTCCAGTAACGGTAATAGTATCCATATAATAATCCACACAAGATGCTCCAAATATTGAATTATTAACAGCTAAAACAATTACATAAGTTCCATTTGCATTAAATGTATGATTTACATTTGATGCCGTAGAAGTAGTACCATCTCCAAACGCCCAATGTGATTGATTAAAATTACCAGTTGAAATATTTGAAAATGAGTAGTTTCCATTACCGTTATTTAGTACATTAAAATTTGAAGAAATATTACAAGTTTGCAACGTAATTGGTAATTTCCATACACCTAGGCCACTCTTATTACCTGAGAAAATAAATGAACCACATTTTTTAATTGAAAAAAAACTAAAGTTAGGTAACCCTGTGTTATGTATTGAAAAAGAAGTACAACTGTCGGTAGAAATATTTACTCCATAAGCGGAAGGGTCAGTGCCATAAGCAACAGATCCATTAAAAGCAAGGTTTCTAATCCCAATGTTAGGTCCAATATATTTTTTAGTAAAATTTAAGCCGTTATCAGTAGATAAAAGGACACCATCACCAGCACTTCCAACATAAATGTGCGTGCCGTCAGTAGTAAATCCATATAGGTAATTTGTTGTAGTATTTATTAATGTTGAAACTGTCCAGTTTAACCCATTATCGGTGGACACATAAATCCCTGATCCAAGTGCGTTAACAACTAAATTTGGACCAATACTTCCAAAGTTTTGAATAACATTAGTGGGTATTCCTGATCCACCGTTTACCATGTTCCAATTAGCTCCATTATTACTTGATATATATAACCCTCCCCATATTCCATCTCCTAAAAGAACATTAGATCCACTAATCATAACTGCGTTAATTGTAAGATTTGTTAATCCAGTGTTTACTGGTGCCCAGTTCAATCCTCCATCAGTTGATAAAAATACCCCACCTCCATTTGTTCCTGCATACATTGTTAACCCATCTACGTCAAAGGCGTTAATAGTTAGATTCGATATTCCATTGCTTATGTTGGTCCATGATACGCCAAAATCAACAGACTTAAACACGCCATTGTTAGTTCCAACAAATAAAGTTGTTCCTTCAACGGACATACAATTAATTATTTCCGAGCTTAAACCTGTTGGTAGCCATGTTTGAGCTTTTGAAATAAAAATAACACTAGTTATAAAAAGGATAGTTAAGAATATTTTTTTCATATCATTTAGTTTTTTTGTTGAGGATTACAACGGTAACAGCATGCTCACGCTACGTTGTTTGTTTTATAGTATCACTAACTTTCAAATAATCCTATGAAATAGAATAATCACTGGCAATAGATTATTCTTTTACAATTTTTATAGTTTTAGTTTCCCCTAAGGTAGTTTTTAATTGTAAAAAATAAACTCCCGGAGGTGCATTAACGTCTAACTTAATAAATCTAGTTGGTTCAAACTCCTGAGTAATTATTACTTGCCCTAAACTATTCGTTAAAATTCCTACTAGGTTAGTTTTTAACTCCCCTAAATCAATTGAGATACTACCAGATGTTGGATTGGGGTAGAATAAAAGATTAGAAAGGCTATGTTCGTATAATCCAGTGGTGCTGCAAGCATTATTGCAATTTGTGCTCAATGATGTCTGAGCGTCAATAGAGCCGTTCGCAACAGTCCAAATAAGACCTGTTAATGAAGGATCATCAACCTCTATGCAAGTCAAATTCGGGTTGTTGGTGGCGTCAAAATTATTACCGTTTATATTATTATTTCCACCTTTTATATTAAAACAGGTAAGTTGGTTCGAACTACAATCTAAGAAAGTTAAAGCACTATTTTGAGTTAAATCCAAACTACCTATTTGATTATTAAAACAAAAGAATAGATTCACTGCGGTATTCTGAGAAACATCTATGCTAGTAAGTTGGTTGTCTTGACAAGCTATTAGCGTTAAAGCAATATTTTGAGTTACATTTAAGCTTGTTAATAGGTTTGTATTACAATCTAAATAAGTTAAAGCAACATTCTGAGATAAGTCTAAACTAGTTAGTTGATTAGAAGTGCATCTTAAATCTTGTAAGGCAGTAAAATCTTCTATTCCTGTTAAGTCACTTATATTTTGATTGAATAAATTTAAGTTTGTAATGGTGTCAATATTTGCAGTTGGGACTGATCCATTAAAAGAAAAATCATAACCAAAATTTATTAGGGCAAGTTCAAAGTTGGCGTCAGGTATAACCGTAGTTTGTGCTAAGGTTAAGTTAGACAATATGATAGTCAGAATAAATGATAAAGTTGCTTTCATGGTATTAATATTTTCTTATAAGGATGTAAAAACGAAGTTAACATTTTTATGTAAGAAATCCAAGTAACTACTTCTTTTTGCTTTTCTTAATTAATTTAGCCTCGCCAACTATAAAAACAGAGCCATAGGTAGTTTCTTTCCATATTTTGCCTTTATGGTCAACACCATAAAAGTTATCCAAATAATTGTAAATCCAATTGTATTTGTTGTTAGCACTTTCTTTTTTACGCCCTATAATAATAGGTTTTCCATAATTGTCGTACCATATTACATTGTCTTTTTCATCCACAAAATAAATATTCTCATCATTTTTAAATGTACATTGGTAAACAAATTTTGTTTTATAAGAAGTAGTGTATTTCTTTTCAGAAAAGGCGTTTACATCTTTTAAGAGTTCTGCTTCTAACCAGCCTTCTTGTATAGCTTCTAAACGAGCTGTTTTTGGAGGATGTTTGGTGGTGTCCATTTCGTGACCTATAGCACTTAAAGCAGCTTTAGCATTTTCTAAATCTGCCCCCATTTGAAATAAAATAAATCCTGAAAATTTATCAGCAATTAACTCATTTCCAGGAAAGGCATTTTTAGGTAAGGTATGACCAGATAAATGGTGGCCAATTTCATGAGCCAAGACACTTACAGCTGCCCAGTTAGTTGCCGTTTTATCATTCAATTTTTCAATAAACTTAGGATTGTAAGCTATGTAGCGTTTGTTATTTTTTAAGTAAGCAATAGCTGTAGTAATTTTCTTGTCTGAAACTACTATGAAATTAGGTGTTAACCCAGTGTATTGTACAATTTTACTTACCGCTTCTTTTGCCACTTTATCTGGTTCAAACTCATAATTTTCTATAGATAAAGAATCTTGAGCATAAGTAAGGCATACAATAAATAAAGATAGTATTAGAATAAAATGCTTAGACCAACTCAGCATGACGTTATTGAGTTTAATTGTATTTTCTTTCCCCAAAGATAGTACTTCCTACTAGAATCATAATTAGAACCTTTATTTTGATGTGATGTATAGAAGTTTAGCCACAACGCTTTTGTCATTCAGAATGACAGTCACAGGGTACTTATAATCGAAGAAGTGCTGTTATTTTTTTATTAATAAGGTTTGCTGTTTCTTCTCCTACACCAGTTTTTTTTGCGTAGTTTGTCCAATTAGAACAAACTGTTCTGACATTTTTAATAATTGTAGATCCATTTTTAACACCAAAATCATTAGCTAATTCAAGCAGTTGTTTTTCTCCAGGAGCTTTACTTTCTCCTGCTATCATGGTACTGTGCATACCAT
>JAJCYN010000074.1 GCA_029262915.1 Flavobacteriales bacterium | reverse complement strand
CGTTTTAGATATGTTGCGCTACCATAAATTTACTATTGGTTGGGCATGGGCTGTTGAATACGGATCGAGTGATAACGAAGAGGACTTTAAGAACTTAATGACCTACTCTCCTTTGCACAACCTAAAACCAGTGGCATATCCAGCTACTATGATCATGACTGCTGACCACGATGACAGAGTGGTGCCTGCTCACTCTTTTAAATTTGCCGCAGAATTGCAAAAACAAAATACCGGCAATAATCCAATGTTAATTCGTATAGAGGCAAAAGCAGGACACGGAGCAGGTAAACCAAAAAACAAGCTTATTGATGAGTGGGCAGATGTTTGGGCCTTTACCTTTCATAATTTGGGCGTTGAGATTAAATAATTTCTAATGTCTTTGATAAATAAATTTACTGCAGTATTTGTTTGTTTGGCATGTTTGTTTAGTTGTGATTTCTCTGTACCAATTGGAGAAGAACTTGAGCAGGAGGTAAACCTAGACGGATTAAAAGTTGTATTAAATATAAAAGCCGAGAATAAAGTAAAACTCGATATTGCTGGCGGAGGACACGCTCCAATTGTTATTCCAACCTTTAACATCGAAGACAAAAAATACGTGATTCGTTTGATTAGACCAAACGGAGAATCTATAGAACTTTTTGAAATTGCTAATTTTAAAGAAGCACCAACGGCAGATCAATTGGATTCTATATTAAAGACTATTCACCTCGAAATTTCTCCTAACAAAGATGCAATCGCGTATTGGAAAAATGAGCAATCGGATGATAGCTATAAAACCATTTTATTTTTACTTGAAAATGGACCACCCTTTACTACTCTTGGTAACAACATTGCGCAAAAAAATAAAAAACCCGATTGGTCAAAAATACCTAGTGCATTGCAAGTTGCAGAAGATGAAATTCTAAAATGTGATGATCACTACGAAAAAAACGGGAATTTTTCATACGCAATGGATGAATTAGAACCTGGGACAAAACTGGATGATGTTTTGCTCGATCTATGGCCAGAATGCCATTGGTCAAAAGATAAAATTGAAGAATTTATGGCTCCTAAGTCGAAGCCAAGTAAAGGTTGGAGAAACAAAGTAATGGCAAAAGCGATGGACCTTATAACCAATAAAGAGATAAAAGGATATACCTATGAGAACTACTCACTTGCCTATGGCATTATATTACATTCAGAAGATCGAAATGGCATTGACAACATGTTTAATTACATGATTTTAAATTGCTCGGGGAAAAATCTTCATTTGGAGAAAATTGCTAAAAATCTAACGCTAGAAGCTAACCCTGCTAGGCAAATGAGCATCCAGCATAGAAAAGAACTGGCAAAAAGAATGAAGCTTATTCTTACAAAGAAAGCTATGACAGGGTTTGAATTGAAATACGCCCACGAAATATGTAATGAATTGAATGAAAATAAGCTACTGAATGAGGTTGTTTCCATGCAAGTTAAAAGTTGGCCAGCTCTACATCGCAATCAATTTTTAGAAGGGTTTGGTTCATTTAATCAAAAGAATCAATTGATGATAATGAAGAAAGCAAAAAATTGCCTATCCGAAAATAACTTTGCAGATTTTGCAGCAGATTTTTTGAAAATTCATGCTGATTGTGATGAATTGAAAAAATTAGAAAAAGAATTTCCCAATAGAATTAAGCTAAGGTCGTCTTGTATCAATTAGAATTGAATGGCAAAATTTATTTCAAGATTTATAAGCATAGCATTCATATTTTTCATCGGACTAATTAATTACAGATCTTGGGAGACTTCAATTGACAACCCTGCTGCTGCAATGAGCACTATGATTTCCTTTTTCTTCTTACAGCTTCCTTATATCATAATTATTGGTCTTGTTTGCTTTGTTCGCAATTATAATAAGAAAGATTATCAATTTGTGTTAGAACATTTAATAATTGCTTCAGCTTCGAGTGTCATGTTTTTAATAACAACGTTTATTTTATCTAATATTTAATATAAAAACGGCACCCTAGAATCTATGTATTTAATTATGTTGGTTGATTACTGTACACTTGGTTTCAACAAAAAAAAACATAGAGCAGTTGGTAAGCCATTTACAATAACCCTGTGCAACTTTAACGCTATTTAGATTTAATTAACATCTGTTAACTTAAAGAGCACCTGTGCATGAATTATGTTTGACAAACTATTTAGAAAATATTAGATGTATGACAAAAAACAATTACCTTAATACAGGATTAATTTCTCTCTTAGCAGTCATTCTATTGGTCATTATGTACTATTGGCCTCATGCTCAATATTCATTGAATAATGTAATCTTAGGAAAGATAAAGCTATCAGCTATTGATAGGCAAAATTTTATAAAGCTAATCGGGACTAATTATGCATTAGACAGCGTATTTATTTTTACTTGGATTGGTCTTGGGCCGGTTTGTACCTGCATTTTAAATCAGTAAAAGTGAAATTAGTTGGTATTTGTTTTGGGTTAAGCCTCTTAGGTGCTTTGTTAGACATTACCGAAAACATCATAAGATATAACCTGCTTATCGGAAATAATAATAGTACGACTATTGAAAGTTCTTTATTTTTCCATTCAATAATTCTAAATATAAGTTATTGGCTACCAATGATCGCTTCTTTTGTTTTGGTAATAACAATGCCGAAACGCAAAGGAATTGCCAATTTATTTTTGAAACTCATTGGGACTTTAGGAGTTTTGTTTGCCATTCTTGGAATGTATATTCAATTTTTTTCTGCAATACCTTACTATTGGTTTGTATTGTGGTTTCTTGCTACAACTGTATTTTTGTTTGATAATTACAGGCAAAGTCAAACTATTGAATAATTTTGAACTGTTGAAAATACACAGTTACTTCATTTCATTTCTCAGCCCTTCAAATATATCAGCCACAGCTGGGCATATAATGGTATTGGTTAAAGATAAATCCAAGACCTGATAAAAACGTTTACGGTTTGTGTGGGGGTATTCTCTACAAGCTAGTGGTCTGCTATCGTACACCATACAATAGTTTTCGTGGTCTAAAAAAGGGCAAGGAGCACTTCTAAATACATAATCATTGTCTTCATCTTTTTGTAAGTATTGTTCAATTAATTTAGATGGTTTTATTTTTAAATGTTTTGCCAATCGGTCTAT
Source organism: Flavobacteriales bacterium (assembly GCA_029262915.1). GTDB lineage: Bacteria > Bacteroidota > Bacteroidia > Flavobacteriales_E > Vicingaceae. The sequence goes on along the minus strand of JAJCYN010000074.1, from coordinate 297 downwards.
ATCTCTTTCATATATTGCTGGACTAGTCGTTTTACAACAATTGGCACAAGCTAAGCAATCAATGGTTTCAAAAGCTTCATTATGTAATTGATGTACGGTATCGTCTAAATTTTTAGGTTTAGATTTCTTTAGTTTTTTTACCAAAGCTTTGTTTTCTTTTTGGTGAGTTAAAGCTGTTCGTAATTTATTTTTTAGATAATCCTTCATATTAATTTTTTTTGTCATACCGATCGCAGCCAAGGAATCTTTTTACTTAATTAGTACTTAAGTCAAAAGATTCCTCTGTTTCTTCCGACA
>JAJCYN010000073.1 GCA_029262915.1 Flavobacteriales bacterium | reverse complement strand
ATTGCTATTCTTTGTGCAGGAGGTCCTGCCCCTGGCATTAATACTGTAATAGCAAGCATAACTAAAAGATTCTTAGCAGACGGGTATAGAATTCTCGGTTTAAATTATGGTTACAGTACACTTTTCAAAGAAGAAACTAATTACATTGATTTAACTTATGAGATTGCTGATAGAATTTATTCTAAAGGTGGATCTTATTTAAAAATGAGCCGGTATAAACCAAAAAAAGAAGAGTTTAATGATACTTTTTTTAAAAAAGAAAATATAACGCTTTTAGTTACCATTGGAGGAGATGACACAGCATCAACAGCCAATAGAATAAGTATTTTTCTTGAAGAACAAAATATAAATATTCAAAATATTCATGTTCCAAAAACCATTGATAATGACCTCCCCTTACCTGTTAGTATTTCTACTTTTGGATACCAAACAGCTAAAAATGAAGGTGCCAGATTGGCTAAAACCATTCTTGAAGATGGTCGAACCAATGACTCATGGTTTATTGTTTCTGCAATGGGCCGAGAGGCAGGTCATTTAGCTATGGGTATAGGAAAAGCATGCCATTATCCTATGGTTATTATTCCTGAAATGTTTTATAAAACAACCGTTACTTTTGATGGTATTATGAAACTTATTATATCATGTATGACCAAAAGAAAATTAATGGGCTTAAATTTTGGAGGAGTAGTAATCTCAGAAGGAGTGTTCCATTTTATTGATGATGATGAAATTAAAAATACTGGAATAAATTTTTCTTATGATGAGCATGGTCATCCTGAATTGGGTTTACTAAGTAAAGCTCATATTTTTAATCAACTATTAGGCGTAAAACTTAAAAATTTGAACTTGAATTTGAAGTGTCGACCAGTTGAAATTGGTTATGCAATTAGATGTGTTGATCCAACAGCCTACGATCTTAGGTTTTGTACCAACCTTGGCTATGCAGTAAAAGAACTTTATGACAATGGGGACTCAAAATGTATTGCAATTACAACCCCAACAGGTGAATACCAAGCACTATCTATGAAAGAAATTGCAAATGCTGAAGGTATTATTGTTCCAAGATTGGTAGATATGGAAAGTCAGGAAATAAAATCTGCATTAAAAAGTTTTGAAGCATTGAAAGAAAATGATTTTGAAGCAGCAAAATTGTATATGCCTGACCCAGAAAATTATACGATGAGTAGCATTCTTGATCTAGATTTTTAGATTGTCTGTAATTTATGAACTTTTCAATTAGACCAGCAACAAAAGATGATTTACCAAATGTGCTAGCTTTGGTAAAAGAATTAGCTTTATATGAAAAAGCTCCTGAAGAAGTTACCATAACATTACAAGAATTAGAAGAAGATGGTTTTGGTTCTAATCCTTTGTACTGGATAATTTTAGCCGAAAATAAAAATGAAGTTATGGGAATGTCTTTTTATTACATTAGATATTCTACATGGAAAGGAAAGTGTTTGTATTTAGAAGATATTGTCGTTAAAGAGGAATTTAGAGGTCAGAATATTGGCAAGGTTTTGTTTGAAGAAACAATTAAAGCTGCCAAGGAAATGAATGCCAAATTAATGGCTTGGCAAGTATTAGATTGGAATGAACCTGCACTTAATTTTTATAAAAAATTTAATGCAGAAATGGACGGAGAATGGATTAATGGGAAGCTTCGCTTCAATTAAATAATTGGATACTTTTATGACTTTCGACTTTATTAACTTTTCAACTTTATGACTAAAATATTTAAATTTGGTGGAGCTTCCGTAAAAGATGCCAATGCTATAAAAAATGTTGGAGAAGTAATTAAATTGTATAAAGATGATTTAATTGTTGTAGTTTCTGCTATGGGAAAGACCACTAATGGATTAGAAAAAGTAGTTGAATCTTACCTTAGTAAAGATGGAAAAGGGCTAGAAAATTTGCAAGCTGTAAAAGATTTTCACTTTAGCATTTTAGATGATTTATTTGATAACAAAAACCATCCTATTTTTAATGAAATTCATAATACGTTTGTAGAAATTGAATGGGAAATTGAAGAAGACCCCACTCGAGAATACGATTATATTTATGATCAAATTGTTTCGGTGGGAGAAATCCTTTCCACAAAAATTGTAAGCTCTTATTTGAATGATGTTGGAGTAATAAATACTTGGCAAGATGTGAGAGATATTATTCAAACAGATAATACACATAGACAAGCAAAAATAAATTGGAAATTAACAGAAGAACTCATTCAAAAAGTGATTTCCCCTCAAGTTAAAAAAGAAGGGCAATCCATTATCATTACTCAAGGGTTTATTGGATCTAGCTCTGAATTATTTACAACTACACTAGGAAGAGAAGGTTCTGACTTTAGTGCTGGAATTTTAGCTTATTGTTTAAATGCAGAAAGTGTAACTATATGGAAAGATGTTCCAGGAATGTTAAATGCTGATCCAAAATGGTTTGATGATACTAAAAAATTGGATAATATATCCTATCACGAAGCTGTAGAATTAGCTTATTATGGAGCTTCAGTAATTCACCCAAAAACGATAAAACCATTACACAACAAAAATATTCCATTGTACGTAAAATCCTTTGTCTCACCAAATGATGACGGAACATTAATTAACGAAAATACTATTGAAGATTCTATTGTTCCTTCTTTCATCTTTAAAATGAATCAAGTATTAATTTCCATTTCTGCTAAAGATTATTCATTTGTTATGGAAGACAGTTTGAGCCATATTTTTGGGCTATTTTCTAAAAATGGAGTTAGCATTAATTTAATGCAAAATTCTGCCATCAGTTTTTCTGTTTGTATCGATTTTGACAAACAAAAAACTCATCAATTGATTGATGAGTTAAAAGTAAATTACAAAGTATTGTATAACAATAATTTAGAATTGGTAACCATCCGTCATTACAATCAAAAAACAATTGATAGGGTTACAAATAAAAAAGAAATTTTGGTAGAACAAAAAAGTAGGCAAACTGCCCGATTTGTTATGAAAAGTTAATTCTCCTTAAACTCCATCTTATATGTCATTACATCTTTTGTAATTGGTCAAATATTTAGAAGTGAAAAAATGGTATATTTTTTTATGAATAAAAAAAACTATGAAAAACTTATTGACTAACTTTCCAAAATATTCCATTTAAAGCATTGTCCTGAATGAAAAATTATACTAATTCATTTTTTTTAACACTATTCTTGAGCTTAATAATTCTAAGTTCATATGCTCAAAAAAATGTTGAATTTTCTAAAGCTAACTTTAAAAACAATACCGCTGGTTTTAAAATTGCGGTAAAACATTTAAATGAGGGAAATACAAAATATTACGCCTTATTTTATAACAAAGCATTAGATGAATATTTAGTTGCCAATAAATTTAATCCGAACAGTGCAGAGTTAAACGCCAGAATTGCTGATTGTTATTTAAATTCTTCAGATAAAAGTAAATCGGTCGAATATTTTGAAAAAGCATACTCTTTAAGTAAAGACTTGGATGGTTTTTACATTTATATGATGGCTAAAGCTTATCATTTTGATAAACAATTTGACAATGCTATAAAATTTTATCGCTTATCAAAAACAAAAAAACATAAAGTCGTTTTACTTGGTAGAATTTCCAACAATGCGGATAAAAAAATTAAAGAATGTACTTATGCTAAAAAACTTACTAAGGCTCCTGTAAATGTTAAAATAGTAAACTTGAGCGATGCCATTAATAGTGAACACGAAGAATATGTACCTGTAATTACGGCTGATGAATCTGAAATTTTCTTTACCTCAAGAAGACCTAATACAACTGGTGGAAATACAGACCCTGCCATTGCTGACTACTTTGAAGATATTTATTATTCTACTAAAAAAGAAAATGGAAAATGGAGTGAGGCAGTTAATATGAACAACCCTGTTAATAGCCAGTTTCATGATGCAACAGTAGGGTTGTCATTAGATGGTCAAAAATTATTTCTTTACAGAGATAATAAAAAAGGCATTGGAAATATTTATGTTTCTGAAAGAAAAGGTGAAAAATGGAGTGAACCAGCTGAACTTCCTGAACCAATTAATTCTAAAAGTCAAGAAACTTCTGCATGTTATTCTCCTGATGGCAATACCATTTATTTTGTAAGTAATCGACCAAATGGACAAGGAGGTAGAGACATTTATAAAGCAACCAAAAATAAAGAAGGCGTTTGGGGAAATGAAGAAAACTTAGGGCCAATAATAAATACGCTTGAAGATGAAGATGCTGTTTTCTTACATCCTGATGGAAAAACCCTTTATTTTAGTTCTAAAGGACATAAAAGCATAGGTGGTTATGATATTTTCTCTTCACAAATGGATGAACTTGGAAACTGGTCAACCCCTGTAAATATGGGATACCCTATTAATTCAACAGATGATGATGTATTTTTTGTTACTTCAGCTGACGGAAAAAGGGGATATTACTCTTCTTTTCAAGAAAAAGGATTTGGAGAAAAAGACATCTACGTTCTTTCCTTAGAAGATGCTAATGCTAAACCTGTAACACTATTAACTGGTTATGTTAAAGTTCTTGGAAAAAGTGAAACTCCTGAAAATGCACAAGTTATTGTTACCAATAATGAAACAGGAGATTTAATGGGTATTTACAAACCTCGTAAAAAAGATGGTAGATTTAGTATTATCTTAACTCCAGGAAATGATTACCATATCGTCTATTCAGCTGCAACTTTTAAACAAGAAGAAGACCTATACATTCCTCCTATTTCTGCTTATCAAGAAATCAATAGAGGAATAGACTTACAAAATGTAATATTCGGAGATTCTGCAGACATTGTTACAACAGATCCCTTAAACTATAAAAAAGGATATAAAATTGAAAAGTTAAAAGCAGAAATTAGTGAGTTAGAAAATATCTTAGAAAAAGACAAAGCGACTTTTTCATCTCTTCACCCAGAGATGAAAAAAATCAAC
>JAJCYN010000072.1 GCA_029262915.1 Flavobacteriales bacterium | reverse complement strand
AGGTTCATACGACTGTTTAATTACAGATTCTCTTGGGTGTAGCACCCTTATATCAGGAATTATTATTACAGGTCCTTCTTTCCCTCTTAACATATCAACAACAGTTACAAATGCTACATGTGCTGGGATTTGTGATGGAAGTGCATCTTCAACAGTTACTGGAGGAACACCTCCTTATTCTTATTCGTGGTCAACAGGATGTGCAACACCAAATTGTACTAACTTATGTGCTGGAATTTATGTATTAACAGTTGTAGATGCAATGGGTTGTACCTCAACAGATTCTGTTCTTATAATTGAACCACCACTACTGACTGTTTCTTCAACAATAACTCATCCCTCTTGTTTTGGAATATGTGATGGATCGATAATACCAATCCCAAGCGGAGGTACTGCTCCTTATGTTTTTTCCTGGTCTAGTGGAAATGGAACAAATTTATGTGCTGGAATTTATGTAGTGACAGTTACAGATATTAATGGCTGTTCTGCATCAGATACTATTACCTTAATTGATCCACCTCTATTGATTGTTTCTGTTGGGTCAATTACCAACGTTTCTTGTAATGGTTTTTGTGATGGAGATGCTACTTTAAATGTTAGTGGAGGTACTCCTAACTATTCTTACAACTGGACTCCTATATCTTGTAATCAACCAAACTTAGGAGCTTGTGGTTGTGTTGGTGCTGGTACATATACTGTTATAGTTACTGATAGCAATGGTTGTATTGCTTCAGCTAATGTAACAATTAGTGAACCTCCATCTTTAGTGGCAACTGCAACATTTGTTAGTGATCCAACTACAATTGGTGCTTGCGATGGTGCTGCTAATGGAAATGGAACTGGTGGCACTCCTGGTTATTCTTACCAATGGATAGGCTGTACTCCTACTGTTCTTGCTCCTCCAGTCATATCACAAAATATTAATATATTATGTGATGGCGATTATAAAATTATTGTTACCGACTCTAACGGATGTGTAGATACTAGCAACTGTATCACTATTACTGATCCACCTATTAGTATTGCAGAAAATAACAATAGATTCATTAGCAACATATATCCTAACCCTACAGATGGTATTATTAATATTGAGTTTTCTAATAAAACTGTATTCCCCCTAACTATAAGTATTATTAGTATAAATGGAAAAATTGTTAAAGAAAAAACATTTTATAATGGAAATACCGCAATAATAGATATTTCTTCATTATCCAAAGGAATGTACGAACTGCGTAATAATAAATTATCAATTAGTAGAACTATAATATTAAAATAAATTAGTCTAACTCATTTCTCAGCACTTCAACAATTCGTTTGGTTGCCTGCCCATCCCAATTTTGAGGAATCTCTCCAGTTTTATAGGTTCCGTTTTCTATTTCGGTAATTTTTTCAGCTACTGCCTCAAAGCTGTATTCAACTAATTCGTTAGTACCAATGGTTACCGTACTTGGTCGTTCGGTATTCTCTCTAAGTGTTAAGCAAGGAACTTGTCTAAAAGTAGTTTCTTCTTGTATTCCGCCACTATCAGTTAACACATATTTACAAGTACTTATCAATTTCTGAAAAGCTAAATAATTTAGAGCCTCTGTAATAATTACTTTAGGATTGCTTTCCAATTGTTCAAACAAACCGTGTTTTATTAAGCTATTTTTTGTCCTATGATGTATTGGCAATATTAAATGGCTTTTTTCTGCCACTTTACCAATAATATTTAATAAAATTTCCAAACGATCCTTAGCATCAACATTACTTGGGCGATGCATGGTCATTAAAACAAAACTCTTTTCCTCTACTCCAAGTTCTTCTAAAATAGTATTTTGTTGGATTACTTCATCAAAAGCAACCAAAGTATCTATCATTGTATTACCTACAAAGTGAATATGGCTTTCACTTTTTCCGGCTTCAATTAAATTATCATAACCACTTTGTTCGGTTACAAAAAATCCATCAGCCACTAAATCAGTAATTAACCGATTAATTTCCTCTGGCATTTCATTGTCATAACTTCTTAAACCGCTTTCTAAATGAAATAGTTTTGTATTTGTTTTGTTACCGACTATTGCTCCCGCTAAAGTAGAGTTTACATCTCCCACAACGATTAAAACATCTGGTTGGTGTTTATTTACAGCTTTTTCAATCTCAATTATAGCTTGTCCTATTTGATTCGCAGGAGAGGCAGGCATTACGTTAAGGTATTCTGGTTCTTTTAACTTTAATTGCTTAAAAAATATGTCAGACATATTTTCATCGTAATGTTGATTGGTATGCACTAAAATATATTCAAACTCATCACCATAAACTGCAAGTTCTTTTTCAAATTGGGTAATTTTAATAAAGTTGGGACGAGTTCCCACAACTATCATTACTTTTTTAGGCATATAATTATTTAAAGGTTAAAAGTAAGTTTTCTGTGGCTGTTTTCAAATATTAAGTTAATTGGGCTAGATTCCCAATCAACCCTTCGACAAGCTCAGGATGACAATATTGAGAATAGCCGAAAGAGAGTAAAACTAATCCACTTCTTCATAATCAACAAAATCACCCATATCTCCAGTTTCTGGTTTAGAATTTTTACCACTTGATTTTATCTTCACCTCGCCTTCGTGCTCTTTAGCAAAATCCTGTGCTTTTTGCTGGTCATTAAACTGACTATGTTCCTGATTTTGAAATTGTCCCATTTTTTTATTCATCCATCTTTTTAATAAAAACGGAAAAACATATCTTCCCAATAATCTAAATCCATAGATTATGATGAAAATTATTGCTATGGTTCTTAATATCTGCATAAAATTGTCTTTGCTTCAGAATTTTGCAATTTTCTTACCGTTTTCATTTTTCAGTCATATTGACACTCTTTGTCATACCGAGTTCAACCGAGATATCTTTTGGGTTTTCTACTACTAATTCAAAAGGTTCCTCTGTTTCGTTCCTTCGTCACTTCAATCGGAATGACATCAAAATTAACGACTGAGGTACAAATTACGTTCAGCATAAATATCTCTAAAGAACTTATCTTGCAGGTTATCAATAAAACGAATTGCCTCTCCTGTAGATTTCATTTCAGGCCCTAATTCTTTATCAACATTCGGGAATTTATCGAACGAAAATACGGGTATTTTTATTGCGTAACCTTCTTTTTTAGGATTGAAATTAAAGTCTTTTATTTTTTTATCCCCCAACATCACTTTAGTGGCATATTTCACATAAGGCTCTTCATAAGCTTTCGCAATAAAAGGAACTGTACGAGATGCTCTTGGATTGGCTTCAATCACATAAACTACATTATCCTTTATAGCAAATTGCATATTGATTAAACCAACCGTTTTCAATTCTACAGCCACTTTCTTTGTAATTTCTTCTATCTGAGCGATAATCATATCACCTAAATTGTATGGAGGTAATACTGCATAAGAATCACCTGAATGAATCCCTGCTGGCTCTATATGCTGCATTATTCCAATAATATACACATCTTTACCATCGCAAATTGCATCAGCCTCTGCTTCTATTGCTCCACCCAAAAAATGATCTAATAAAATCTGATTATTGGGCATTGAACGAAGAATGTCTACAACGTGGTGTTCTAACTCTTCCTCATTTATTACAATCTTCATTTTTTGTCCACCTAATACATAAGAAGGCCTAACTAATAAAGGAAAACCTAAATCTCTAGATAATTCTATCGCTTGCTCTGCACTTTCTACCACACCATATTTTGGAAAAGGAATTTCTAACCGCTCTAATGCTTCGGAAAAACGACCTCTATCTTCGGCAATATCTAATGCTTCAAAAGAAGTTCCTAATACTTTTATCCCATATTTTTCTAATTTTTCAGCCAACTTTAAAGCTGTTTGTCCTCCCAATTGAACAATTACTCCTTCTGGTT
>JAJCYN010000071.1 GCA_029262915.1 Flavobacteriales bacterium | reverse complement strand
TTTCTGTATCGTTCTGGTAATTTTAATAACTAATGAAAGTCGTTTATTGCTAGAAGGATCATCTATATGAAACAATTGGTACATTTTTTTAAATGAAGATCTTAACCCTGAATTACTTAAACAAACGTTATCTGCAATTTCATTATTAGTAATTGTAGGGTTATGATAGATAATATCTAGTATTTTCCAATCCGTTTCATTGAGTTTATTTTTAGTGTATTTATCAATTATGTCTCTATTTGATTTTAACTCCTCTACTTGATTTGATTGAGATACATTTTTAGCAATAATGACTTCTGCTTTTAACAGTTTTAGTTCACTTAAAAATTCTTTAGTTTCTAAATGTTTTCTCTTTTTATAGTTAATATAATTAAGAAAAAAAACAATGATTAAAACTACCATCAGAAATAAAGATGCTGCAAGCCCATATTGTCTATATTTTCTAACTTCTATTTCCTTCTTTAATAACTTATTTTCTTGTAATTTTTTTTCTGTCTGATACTTACTTTTTGCCATTGCAAATGCTTTCGCATTACTTTTTACAAGAATTTCAGAAACTATTGCCACTTTTTGATAATGTTCGTGTGACTTTTTATATTTTTTCTGTGCAAAATAGTTGTTTACCATATCACGATGATTATCTAACAATCCCTCAGTATCATTTAACGAATCGAAAATTTCAATAGATCGTAAAAAATATTTTTCAGCTTTATCATGTTGTTTCAAGTAATAAAATATTTCACCAATATTATTAAATTCATTGGCTATCCCAAAATGAAATGAAATATCATAGAATATGTCTAATGATTTTTCGTGATACTTTAATGCTTTTTCGTATTCGAGCAATTTACCATATACCAAACCAATATTGCTATAACTATTTGCTACTCCAGATGTATCGCTAAATTTTTCTCTTATTGCCAATGCTTTATTAAAATGGAGCAATGCTTTTTCAAAATTATTATCACACAAATAAGCAGAACCTAAAAGGTTATGAATATATCCTTTGTGTATGCTTTGTTGCTCCTGAGTGTCAAGATTATTGAGTCTTTGTTGAAATAGTATAATGGCTTTATCACAATTTTTTGTGATTAAATATTTATGTCCCAAATTATTTAAGTTGTCATTTAGAACATAATCTCTTAACAATAACACTACACTATCACTCTTGGTGTTCGATTGGCTTTTTGCTGTTATTGTGATAAATACAAGTAATATTATAAGGATACGAAGCATCATCACGCAAATATCAAAAAAATTAACAATTATTTGGTAATACTTTTAAAAGTGATTTCTTAGTTAATGTGAAATCACAATTTTTTTAGTGATAATGTTATTATTATTTTGTTCTACTTTTATTGAATACATCCCATTGGGAAGGGCATTTGTTGTTATTTTTTCTTTTGTTGAATTGGTTAGTAATTCAACTTTTTGTTGGATAACTTGCTTACCAATAGCATTATATAAAGTGATTAAAAAAACATCTCCTTCTTTCCCTGTTAATTCTGTTGTAAAATTATTTGCTGCAGGGTTTGGATAAATAGATACTGTTGAATTATTTTGACAGTTGACTGCATTTATATCAAAATATTCGAAATCTCCATCAAAATCAGTTTGTTTTAAACGATAATATACTAGTTCATTTGATGCATTATTATCATTGTATGAATAACTAATAATTTGGTTTGAATTACCAGCTCCATTAACTTGGGTAATAATTTCCCAATTGATAGCATCTGTACTTTTTTCGATGGTAAAAAAATCATTGTTTATTTCTGTAGTAGTAACCCAATTTAAGTTTATTTCTTCGTCTTGGCAATTTACATTAAACGACAGTAGTGTTACTGGAAGTGGAACTATACATAAATCAATTACTGTTGGAGCATTATTATTAATAGTTCCTGTAGCACCAGATGTACTAAAATTACCCGTAGTGTAAGCAGGGTTACCTACAACTGTTGCGGGGTTAGTTACAATTGGAACAGGAGATGTTTCATTACAACCAGAAGAACCAGAAGCATCCGTTTTAATTAAATAAATATCTTCATTTCCTGACCCGAAGCTACGTGTTTGAGCTCCAATTAAAAATCCTCCATCTGAAGTTTGAACTAAAGAATTGTACTGACTTCCGAAAGTAGTACTGGTATTTGGATTGTCATCAAGTGCCCCCCCAAAAGTTCTAGACCATAACAAATTTCCTAATGCATCTGTCCTAACCAACCAAACATCTCTCCCTCCAGCTCCAAAACTATTAGTTGTTCCAACTAACGCGTAACCTCCATCTGAGGTTTGCACCACCGAATATGCTTGATCAGAACCTACTCCTCCATAGGTTTTAGACCACATTAAATTACCAGATATATCGGTTTTCACCAAATAAAAATCAGAACTCCCTGCTCCAAAACTTAAAGTAAGCCCAGCTAAGATATAACCCCCGTCAGTAGTTTGTCTAGCGCTAGAAAGGTAATCGTGCCCTGCAGCTCCATAACTTTTTGCCCAAGTAATGCCTCCTGTAGCATTGGTTTTAAGTAATCTCATATCTCCATTCATTGCACTCCAAACATTATTCCAGATGCCAGCTATTACATAACCACCATCTGTAGTTTGTTGAGTATAAAAACCGTGGTCATAACCTCCTGTACTAGTATTAAACCATTTGCTCCAAGTAGTATTCCCATTTACATCTGTCTTAAGCAACCAAAAGTCCCCATTGCCAGTAATGGTAGCGTTGTATCCTAACTGAATATACCCTCCGTCAGTAGTCTGTTTTAAAGAATGGCTATTATAATTATATCCCGCATCTCCTTTATTTATAGACCATATTTGATTTCCTGCTGCATCTAATTTTGCAATTGAATTGTCGGTATTTCCTAGCCCTCCGTTATTCCCTCCAACTAGTACAAAATTTCCCAAATTGTCTTCGATAACATCTTCAAAAAAATCGTTTGTTGGAGTAGCAAACCCTTTACTCCACTGAATAATTCCATTAGGATCAACTTTGATTACTAAGCCATCAAAATTTGCCGATAAAGAATTAGTAAAACCAGCCATAACATATCCTCCATCTGTAGTCTGCTTTACAGAATAACAATTTTCAGTACCCGCCCATCCATAAACTTTTTGAAAAGTTTGTGAAAATGACGAAGTAAATAATGGAATCAGTACTAAAAAAAGTATGAATTTTTTCATGAATTTTGGATTAATGAGCTATCACCATTTTTTTAGTGATCCCATTCGTTTCGTTAGAAAATTTAATAAAATAAATTCCTGAAGGGAGATTTTTGGTGTTAATTTTAATTCTCCCTAATTGATCTTTTATGGTTTGAATTGTTTGTCCAATTTGATTGGTTAATATTATATGTTCAACTGGCTTTTCAATTTGAATTTCAATAAAATTATTTGCAGGGTTTGGATAAATCAACACATCGTTTTCTACTAAGATTTCATTTTCATTAATTGCAGTAGAAAGAGGTTTTGGCATAAACGAATAAGCAAACCATTGGCAACCAATTATATTAATATAGTTATTCCAAACTCCAGGATCCATAGTAACAGAATCTTGAATATCGTTACACGGTTTATCTAAATTATTGGTGGCTAACCAAGGTCCTAAAAAACTCGGTTCAGCAGAAAAAATTGGAATAATATTCATTTCTATACAAGCAGAAGCTAAATACTCAAATCGTTGCTGACTGATAGAATAAATGTTGTTATAGTTGTTTACATAAATGTGTAGCAAAATTCTATCCACCAAATTATTAAATTGTACTGCTTGTTTTTGGTCAAACCAACCAACATAAGATTCTGAAATTACATTGTTAGCATTTGCTAAAGAATCAACTTGCTCTAAAACAGATTTATAAAATTTAAAAGCACCTGTTTCATCACAAGATAATCCGTTTGGAGTTAGGTAGTCGTTACAATAAACTCCGCCAGTATTCGTCAATACAGTATTCCAAAATTCAAACTCTACATTATAAACATCAAATTTTTCAAGGGTATCAGCATGTTGTTGATTGTAAACATTAATGACATCTCTAAAAAACGCAAAATTTTCTGCTACAGCCCCAACGTGAGTAATGTTATAAATTGTTTTTGCTTTATTAATAAAATCTGCAAGTGGTTGTGCTGTAACAACATTAGTAAGCGAATTAGCAGCATTTATCGGAAACAAATCATAAAGTGCAATATAATTGTACCCACTGTCTTGAGCAAAAGTTAACAAACTGTCCTCTTTAGGAATGTCACCTAGAATATTTACAAATCCATCAACATAAAACCCTTTTACAGGAGCTGCATAATCTGAAGGGGCAAAACTAATTTCATTTGGAAGTAATGAATAAGAAAACCATTGAACTCCTGCAAGGTTGATGAACTGTTTCCAAGTACCCGTTTCATTAATCAAAGAATCTTTAATATCAATGTATGGTTCTATAATTACACTTGTATCTAACCAAGCAGAAAGAAAGCTTGGGTCAGCATTCATCATTGGAATAACGTCAATTTGAGTTTGTCCTGATGCTAAAAATTCTAATCGCTGTTTTACTTGAGTGTAAACTGTGTTGTAATTAGAAATATAATCGGTAAGCAACACTCTGTTTACACTTTTGGAAATAGTATCTCCTTGTTGTTGATTAAAAAAACTTAAAAATGTTTCAGATTTTTTTCCAGAAGTATTTGCTAAGGTATTAATTTGAGTTAACTGTGAAATATAAAATGTAAATGCTCCGTTAGTATCACAAGGCAAAGTATTGGGAGTAAGGTAGGTAGTACACAAAACTCCTCCTGGGTTTACAAATGCCGTATTCCAAAAAGCGAATTCTAAATTATAGACGTCAATTTGTTCTAATGTATCAGCATGTTGTTGATTATAAACATCTATTATCGTATTGAAAAACCAAAAATTTTCTCCAATTACACCAACTTCTTTTACTTTAAAATTTTGTTTTGCTTTTTTTACAAAATCTGCAAAAGGTTGTGCAGTAGCTACATTTGTTAATGAGGAGGAAGAATGAATTTGAAAAACATCGTACAATGCCAAATAGTTAATTCCATTAAATTGAGCATAATTTAATAGGCTATCTTCTTTTTGCTGATTGCCAAGAATAGATAAAAACCCATCAACATGGATTCCTTTTATAGTCGTATTTTGAGAAAAAGAAGTAATTGACAAAAAAATGCCAAAAAAAATAATAATTAGTTTTTTCATTAATTTAGGATTAGTATTTTAAGAAGTAATAACCTTTTCTTCTTTTGGTAATAACTCTTTTAAAGTATCCATTAATGAGATGTCTAAACTCTCTTTATGGAGACACTTTATTGCTCCATTTTTTTTTATTTGTATCGATTGTTCATTTTCAAAATTCAATGACATCCCAACAATAATAGAATTAGGTTTAATTTTAATAATGTGTTCGGTAGCAGTAATTCCATTCATCACAGGCATATCTATATCCATTAAAATAATGTCAAAATCTTCTGCTAGAACCATATTTACAGCCAGTAGGCCATTGCTTGTCTCTTGTATTTCAAGCGTTTTTTTAAACTTTAATAATAAGCCTTTTATGCCTTCTCTTATTACTTTTTTATCGTCTACAATCAGTAATTTCATATTTTTCATCAAACGAGCTATAATTTTTTTATAGCTCGTTTGTATGTTTTATTTAAAAAATTATAAAAAGATCTACTTACCAATAAACTACTACGTTTCCTTTAAATCCATTTCTACCAAAAAAGGCATTCCCTTTTCCACCTGAACCTATAAAGCTTCCGTCTCCACAAGCTCCTCCTGGGTTTTCTCCAGTTCCAAACAATTGAAAGCCTTCAAAACCATCCATATTTAATGGGGCAGTACTAGTTCCTCCATTTCCACTACTCCCACATCCTTGACCACCTTGACCACCATTTGCACTAATCAAAGCACCTAAGCTACTATTTCCTCCTGCCCCACCAACGAGACAAGATGTAGATCCAGCTCCAATTCCTGCAGCACCAACTGTAACTGCGTGATTAGACCCTGGAACAACAGTAAAAAGCCCTTTACCATAAGCTCCTCCAGAACCTCCTTGACCAACTGCAGTAGTACCATTACCACTACCACCTCCGCCTCCGCCTCCGCGAACTTCAACAATAATGGTAGTAATGCCAGCAGGTACAGTAAATGTTCCATTAGCAGTAAAAACTTGCATATTATTCATTCCTGCTCCAGCTGGACCTGCAGGTCCAGCTACACCTGTCGCTCCTGTCGCTCCAGCAGGACCGGTTGCTCCTGTTAATCCAGTGGATCCTGTTGGCCCAGCGGGTCCAGTCAATCCTATAGGTCCGGTTGCTCCGGCAGGTCCGGTTAATCCAGTTGCCCCGGCTGGTCCAGTTGCTCCAGCAGGACCAGTCGCTCCTGTAGAACCGGTTAATCCTGTTGGCCCAGCAACTCCCGTTAATCCTGTTGGTCCAGTCGCTCCAGCGGGACCTGTTGATCCAACAGCTCCTGTAGCTCCGGTTGGACCTGGAACTCCTTGTATCCCTTGTGGCCCTGTTGCTCCAGCGGGACCAGTTGGTCCAGCAGGACCTTGTGGTCCAGGTGTCCCTGAATTTTCTGCATATTTTGCATAGGGTACACTCAATAATTCATTTACTCCTATTTGGGTATAGGTAGATCCGCCTGCTGGGTCCATCTCTATTTCTAACCATTGATTAACGGTTGTCCAATTTATTGTAGAAAATGTCCCTGTAACTGGGGTTCCTCTTCCTATTTCTATCGCAAAAAGCCCAAAAGTATTGGTTGTTAATGTATGGGTTTCTTCATATACTACAGGTCCTGTTGAACTCCCTGTTAATATACTAGCTCTTATGCTTATTGCTTGACTTGTTAATGGATTACCTGTAGCATCTCGTGCTACTCCTTGGTAGTTCATTGCATCTGGTGTTGTTTGCCCATACATATTCATTACGAATAAGCTTGATAAGGCTAACAAAAATGTAGTTTTTAATATCGTTTTCATTTATTTAGTTTTAGTAGTTATTTATATTATATAAGTGTTACTTTAATCGTTTTTTGCTGTTTTGTTGATCTGTTTTTTACTTGAACAAAGTAAACTCCTTTAATCATCTTAGAGATATCTATCTTTGATAACCCTGGTGTAATTTGTTTTTCCATCATAACTTCTCCTATTACATTGTATACATAATAGTGATAGTTCTCATTCCCTGTATTCTCAATCTCTAAGGTTAAGATCCCTTTTGTTGGGTTTGGATAAACTGATATCCCCTCTAAATCAAGTTGAACTGTATTAATTGAGGTAGCCATATCTGGCTCTTGATGAAATCCTTGGGTAATTATAGATGATCCTCCTGTTATTGTCGTTACTGCTGTCATTTCTCCAAATGTTGTCGACACACTAAAGGTAGCATTACTAAAATCATTGCCCGCTGGTGATAATACTGTTGGGGTTATACTCTGCCCATAAAGTAAAGAATTACTAGTTACTATAAGTAACAACACCACAAATCTCATTATATTTAATCGCTTCATATTTCGTTCTTTTTAGTTGTTTTTTTGAATAAAATAAATATTTGTTTACCAGGTAACTATTACAACTCCAGCTGAACCATCTCTACCAAAAAATTGAGAATCACCAATTCCTCCTTGACCAGCTGTGCTACCGTTTCCTGATAAGCCACCATAATGTCTTCCATTAGTTTGAGCATCAGGTCCTTTTGCTCCAGTAAAACTTAATTGTCCAGTACTGGTTCCTCCATTTCTGTTAAGATTAGAACCACAACCATTTCCTGAGGCTCCTCCTGTAGATTGTATAGCAACAGGTGATCCAAAACTAGAAGTTCCACCAGTACTTCCTAGACCACATGGTCCGCTAGCAGCACCAGCTCCACCAAGTCCAATAACAACTGCATGGTTAGCACCAGGTGTAACAGTAAGAATGGATTTTCCATATCCACCTCCCATTCCGCCACAGCCTCTTATAGTGGCATTCCCTGAAGCTCCACCGCCACCACCACCAATAACTTCAACAACTACTTTGGTGATACCAGCTGGAACAGTAAATGTACCATTAGCTGTAAAAACTTGCATATTATTAAGTCCTGCTCCTGCAGGTCCGGCAGGTCCTGTTGATCCAGTGGCTCCTGTAGCCCCAGCGGGTCCAGTCAATCCTATAGGTCCGGTCGCTCCAGCGGGACCGGTTAATCCTGTTGATCCAGTTGGCCCAGCAACTCCCGTTAATCCTGTTGGTCCGGCTACACCTGTCGCTCCAGTTGCTCCTGCAGGACCAGTCGCTCCTGTTAATCCAGTGGCTCCTGTTGGCCCAGCGGGTCCAGTCAATCCTGTTGGTCCAGTTGCTCCGGCAGGACCAGTCAATCCTGTTGATCCAGTTGCCCCGGCTGGTCCGGTTGCTCCAGCAGGGCCAGTCAATCCTGTAGAACCGGTTAATCCTGTTGGTCCGGTTGGCCCAGCAGCTCCCGTTAATCCTGTTGGTCCAGTCGCTCCAGCGGGACCTGTTGATCCAACAGCTCCTGTAGCTCCGGTTGGACCTGGAACTCCTTGTATCCCTTGTGGCCCTGTTGC
>JAJCYN010000070.1 GCA_029262915.1 Flavobacteriales bacterium | reverse complement strand
TAGATCTTGTTATAACACAAAGTAATCAAGTAAGTCTATCAGTGGAAGGAGGAAAGAATTTACTTCCATATATTAATACTGAAATATCTGGAAATGAATTAAAAATTTCGAGTGATAATAGGTGTAATTTTTTAAGAGATTATAGTAAACCTGTAACGGTATATTTGTCCATATCAAATCTTGCTAAAATTAATTACACTGGTCAAGGAACAATAACCTCTATGAATACTTTAAACCTTTCTACATTTGATTTTGAAACAAGAAATGGAACAGGAAGTATAAATTTAACTATTGCTGCAAATAATATTTCTATTTTCCAACATACTGGACCTTCAGATATTACAATTAATGGAAACACTAATAATTTATATGCTTATACAGGAGAGAATGGCTGGATATACCTCAATGGTTTAGTGGCTAATGATGTACATGTAAATAATGCTGGGACAGGAGATATTATTGTAAGTGCGAATAACAGTTTGCTAGTAGAGTTAACCTCTATTGGTAATGTAGATTATTATGGTAATCCTGCTATAACAGTTAGTGTACATACAGGAGAAGGGGAAATCAGAAAAAAGTAATCTTAATTATTTACATAAATAGACCTTTTAGGTTTTAGTGTGATTTAATTTATTTGATTTTGCATGACTGATACTCGCGTTTAACTCAAATCCTATGAGCAATACTAACGAGTTAAAATACAGCCATAACATAATAACCATAAGGGTTCCAATTGAGCCATAAACTTTGTTGTAAGAAGCGAAATTGTTTACATAATAAGCAAATCCTGATGATAACAAAATGCTTAATAAGGTTGCTAGTGTAGAACCAGCAGAGATAAATTTAAATTTATTATTTTGAATATTACCATAATAGTAGATGGATGATATTCCAAGAAAGAACAGCAATAATAGTACGATGAACTTACCTGTTT
The DNA here is from genome assembly GCA_029262915.1 of Flavobacteriales bacterium. GTDB lineage: Bacteria > Bacteroidota > Bacteroidia > Flavobacteriales_E > Vicingaceae. The sequence goes on along the minus strand of JAJCYN010000070.1, from coordinate 1,844 downwards.
TTAGTAAGTAAATGGTTGCATTAGTTTCTAAATATCCAGTGTGTACTAACCACATAGTAAATGTTTCACTAAAAACAATCAAGCCTATAGCCGTTACCATTAAAAATGTTAGAATAGCTAATAATAAAAAAGACCTCAGTCTTCTTTTTATGTAACTGCCTTTTTTAATGGCATGGTAAGAATTATTAAATGCCATTATCATTGAATTTACACCGTCACTAGCCAAGTATAAGGCAAACAAGAACCCGAATGAGAGCAATCCATCATTTTTATTATTAAGAATTTCTTCTATGGTTGAATTAGCAAGCTCGTTAGCTTGTTGAGGTAATATACTTTGAATTAATTCTAAAAGTTGTTCTTTAAAATTATCTATTGGAACGTATGGTATTAAAGCAAATAAAAATATAATAGATGGAAATAACGCTAAGAAAAAACGAAAAGCAAGAGAAGATGCTCTCATTGTTAAGGAGCTTTTTTGAATGCCTTGAATAAAAAAACTAACAACATCATATATAGCTAATCCATCAAAACCTGGAATAACCAATTTTTTAGATAAGTTTAAAGGAATTTGAACCAATTTGGTCTCTGCTATTTGTTGGATGTATTTATTCAAAATTTAAATGGCTTTTAAACTTAAATCAATACTATTTATTTGATGGGTTAATGCTCCAACAGAAATAAAATCGACCCCACATTCAGCATATTTTCTAATTGTTTTATTAGTAATGCCACCAGAAGCTTCAGTTTCATATTTTCCATTGATTAAGTTAACTGCAGTTCGCATATCTTCAAAAGAAAAATTATCTAACATTATTCTGTGAATCCCTCCAACGGCTAAAATTTCATTAAGCTCAGATAAGTTGCGTGCCTCGACTTCTATCTTTAATTGCTTATTGTTTTTATTAAGATACTCTTGAGTTGAGGTAATGGCTGATGTAATTCCTCCAGCATAATCAATGTGATTATCTTTTATCATAATCATATCATATAAACCCATTCTATGATTTACACCTCCACCTATTTTAACCGCCCATTTTTCAATTGATCTAAGTCCTGGTGTAGTTTTACGCGTATCTAATATTTTGGTGTTAAGCCCATTTAATAATTTCATATAATTATTGGTATTCGTAGCAATTCCGCTCATTCGCTGCATAAAGTTCAATACTAAACGTTCAGCTTGTAAAATAGACTGACTTGATCCTTCAATGGTGAAAATAATATCACCGATATCAACAGAATCACCATCATTTAACAATTTAGAAAAAACCAAATTATCGTCAATTTTGAGAAAGATTTTTTTGGCTAATTCTACTCCAGCAATAATTCCCTTTTCTTTTACTAAAAGATGGGCTTTACCTATTGCATTTTCCGGAATACAAGAAAGAGAGGTATGGTCACCGTCACCAATATCTTCTCTAATAGCAATATCTATTAAGTCATCAATATAATCCATAATAAAGCATTTGTTGTTATAAACAAACTCTTGCAAAAATACCTTGTTTAAAGTAGGATAGGGTAAGAATAGCTGAAATTTATTCGTCTGATTCTATTTTAAGTTCTAAAATAGTAACTTTTTTATCTTGTTCTTTATAAAGAATATAGGTTCTGAAAGTGCCCTTGGAAGTTTTTAAATTTCCGATGGTATAATGAGAATTATTCTTAGAGTCTCCATTATGCACTGCTGTAAAATTTGATGGAGTATTTTTTGAGAAAAAAGTCTTTAAAATTAACTGGGCTTGCGTTTTGCTATAAACTCCTTCGTTACCAGGAATACTCAAATCAACAGAATTACCAAAATATTTTGCTATTTCTTCAGCATTACCTGTTTTTAGTGCTTTGGCAAG
>JAJCYN010000069.1 GCA_029262915.1 Flavobacteriales bacterium | reverse complement strand
AGAACGCATAGCATTAAATTAAAATACGAACAAAAGATTGATACTACTCAAGATTTAAAAATTAATGTTAACTTCAACTATAGCGAGGGTAATGTATTTTCTAATTCAATAAGCCAAAGTATTGATGTTAATGATAATTTCTTGAATTCAAGTACCAATGATAACCAATCAAAAGGAACTAATATTTCTGGAGATGGTAAAATAACTTACGGTAAACGTTTTCATAAAAAAGGAAGATCATTAGTAATGAATGCTACATTTGGAAACTCTGATAACGAAAAAAAATACTTTATTGAATCTCAAAATAGTTTTGCAGACGGATTCGGAGGCATTGCTACTTCCACCATTAGACAAATACAAAATGAAAATAACAAAGAAATAAATTATTCAGGAAAAGTAAGTTATACTGAGCCTATAGGTAAAAGAAAATATTTAGAATTAAGTTACCAACGAAGCAATTATAATAATCAATATATTAAAGATTATTTTGACATACCAGCTTCTAATACCGAAATTTTTAACAGTAACCTAAGTTTAGCTTATAACAACAACTATGTTTATGATAACTATAAATTAAACACAAAGTTTAATACTGATAAATCAAAATTAACAATTGGTGGTGCTGTACAACGGTCAGCTTTAGATGGTGAAATTGAATCTAACAACTTTGACCTTACACGTATTAATTGGAATATTCTTCCTCGTTTAAAATGGAATTATAGCATTACTAAATCAACCCGAATAACATTTAATTATACTACTAACATTCAAGAGCCATCTTTAGATCAATTACAACCTACAATTGATAATAGCAATCCTTTATTCATATATCAGGGTAATACCAATCTAATCTCAGAATATAGACATAATGCGAGGTTAAGATTAATGTCTTTTAATCGTTTTTCGTTTGTAAATATTTTTGCCACGCTTAACGGAACTTATACTAAAAATAAAATTACAGAATCACAAACCTTAGACAATCGGTTTATACAGACCATTACTCCTATTAATGTTGATAATGACTATGCACTGTCAGCTTATCTTTATTTTGGGACACCAATTAGACCAATAAAAAGTAAAATAAATATTAGATTAAACTCATCCTACAATAGAAGTATTTTGTTTGTTAATACAGATGTAAATGATGTAGATAGATACAATAACGGAGTAGATTTTAGCATTGAAAATAGAGGAAAGGACATTGTTGACATCAAAGTTGGAACTAAAATTAGTCACAATACAACTGCGTATTCTATTAGCAGTAGCTTAGATCAGGAGTATCTCACTACTGGTTATTATACTGAATTATACATAGATTTCTTAAAAACGTGGACCTTTGATACTAAGGTAGAATATACACAATACTCAGGAGATCAATTTGCAGACAACCCAGACATACCAATATGGAAAGCATCTATTTCTAAGCGATTTTTAAAGGGAAAAGCAGGATTATTAAAATTATCAGTTTATGACATCTTAAATCAAAACGTAGGCATAAACAGAACTAGTCAGCTTAACTACATCGAAGATGAAAGAATAACGACCCTAAGTAGGTACGTAATGCTAAGCTTTACATATAAAGTAAGACGTTTTGGTGGTAAAAAGAAGAAATCTACTAGCACCACTAAGTAATTTATCCAATTATTCTTAAGAAAGTTTTAAATAGAATAGAAATATCCGTTCCTAACCCCGCATTATTAATATATTTTTTATTTAGCATAATTTTAGCGGGAAGTACTTCTTCTATATAGGTTCTTTCTGGGTTTTCAGATTTCCCTAATAATTCATTCTCATTAAAATACTCCAATGAAGCATAATCTGTAATACCAGGATTTAATTGTAATATTTCTCTTTGTTCCTCGGTGTATAAATTAACATATTTTCTTACTTCTGGTCTTGGCCCAACTAAACTCATTGTTCCCGACAGTACATTAAATAACTGAGGAAACTCGTCAATTTTATATTTCCTCAACGTAGAACCTATTTTGGTAATCCGAGCATCATTATTTCCAACAGTTAACAATCCCTTTTTGTCAGAATCTGTTTTCATCGTTCTGAATTTAAGTAAATTAAAATCAACTCCTTCCTTCCCTACTCTACTTTGAACATAAAAAACACTACCTTTAGAATCAATGATAATGAGCAAAGAGATAACTAAAAAAAAAGGAAATAGTGTAATAATTCCAATCAGTGACAACATTATATCGAATAATCGTTTAGCCATTTAATACTTTACCTACTGCATTTACAACCGCATCTATTACTGTTTTTACATTTTCATCAGACAAATCATAATATACAGGTAAGCTAATTTCTCTTGAGTAATTATCATAAGCTACGGGGTAATCAGCAATATCATACCCTAAGTTTTTGTAAAAAGATAGCATTGGCAATGGTTGAAAATGAACATTGACAGAAACTTCTGCCTCAAAAATAATTTGAATAATTGAATCTCTTTGTTCTTCAGTAATTCTTTTTACTCTTAAAGGATATAAATGATATGAAGTTGTTTTAGTTGAAGTTTTATAATCAGGAATTTGAGCCCAGTTGTATTCAGAAAATGCTTCTGTGTAAGTATCAAAAATCACTTTTCTTCGAACTAAAGTTTCCGATCTATAATGCTTGATCTCTACTAACCCCATACTTGCCTGTATATCGGTCATATTTGCTTTGTAACCTGCCTCAATAACATCATATTTCCATGCACCAACTTTAGTTTTAGCTAAAGCATCTTTAT
>JAJCYN010000068.1 GCA_029262915.1 Flavobacteriales bacterium | reverse complement strand
CACACTATAATAAACCCGCCCTTTTTTGTCGGTATGTTTTAAACAGATTTTAGCATTTCTATAGTAGTAAGCTGGTTTATCAACCTTAATTACTAGCTTATCAAGATAAGGTGTTTCGTTAAAATTTACTTTGATGTATGTTTGGTTGGTTTCAGAACTATCAAAACGAGTTAAAATAGGATCGTTTAATTTTTTAAACTTACCTTGTTCTTGATAGGTATCAAAATAACCTATTTTCATTACGTTAATTGGTAAACTAAACCAATCGTAGATGATAATGCGATAATACTTATAATCGGTATAAGGAAAATTTAAACTCTTAACTTCTGAAGTAGTTTGCAATCCATTTGCCGAACGAAATAAATAATTTTCCTTAATAGTGTACCAATTTTTATAATCATCACTGGCAGCCAATTCCAAATGTTTACGCACATCAAAATTTTTAATCTGCAGTTGAATGTTATTGATAGTATCCTTATCCTTGTTTTCCACTACCAAAACAGTCGCTCCGTTTCGCCATTTTAATTTTTCAATGATCTCGTATTCCTTAAATACTCGCTTAGTAACTGAGAATGGTTCTTTCTTAATAAAGTAAGGAACATCACTTCCTTTATCGTCTTTTATTCTAATGTCGGAAAATTGTTTATTGAGCTTTGCAACAATTTCAGGCTGCAAATCTATTTTATAAAAAGCAGCAGAATCGTTTTTTGTTACTTCAACTTGCCATTGATAACCCTGACTAAACAAGTTATTTGTTAGTAAAACACAGCCTATTATTAGTAATTTTTTCATAGTTTTTAATTTAAAAATGAATGAATAATTTAATGAGTGAATGCCATAATTTTCATTCACTCATTAACCCATTCTAGCGTTTACTCCTTATTATCCAACAATAAATTCTTTAATTTTTGATACATAAATGAAATCACCAACAACAGTACTCCCAGCAATATAAATGCTACTATTTTTCCAGCTTCTGATGCTCCTTTAATATCAAACAAGAATAGTTTAAGTAATATCACACTAAAAGTCGTTAGTGAAATAATTCTAAGGGTTCTGTATTTGTATTTCATACCAATTAACATCATCATAAATGAAACAATTCCCCATATTATTGGATAACCAATTTTTACCGTTTGTTTATTAATAAAATGAGCATTTTCTTGAAATTGATCAAAAAATAACAATAAGGTCTGATGATTTAGTTGAATACTTGCTACAACTAACCCGAGTATAGATAGACCCCAAACAGCTATTTTACCAATATCTGTTCTTAATCCATAGCTTTTTCTCACATTTTTAAATAATCGAATTCCAATTAGCGTAATTAAAGTAAGATTCACATACTGTACTAAGAAATTCAAAAATGACACTTCTCCAGCTAAATAATCATCTCTTATTACTCCTTCTAAACCATTTAGTAATGGATAGGTAAACAATACAGTTAAGGCTGCCAAAGAAATACCTTTTTCTAAGAGTTCATTGCTCGTTTTTTTAGCATATGTCCATAATCCTAATAAAAATAAGTAGGTATATCCCATAATGCTTATTGTTGCAAGGGCATCATAATTTAAACGATCATTAATCTGAAATCCTATTTCTATAATTCCTATTAAATAAATTAATGATGCCACAATAATTGAAGCCGTATTTTTAACAAACTGGACACTTAATTTTGGTAGTAGAAATTTTTCTGTTTCATTTTTTAGAATGAACCCGTAAGCCACCAATCCCAGAATACTAAATACAGTAGTAATAAATCCTTTATTAGTAATTATCGATAATGATGAAGTCCCATAATCGAAATAGATTTGTTGCCAATCCATTAATAAGCTAACTACCATTAAGCTCAATATTATTAATGAGCTAAATTTCATAAACTTAATGTTAGATTTTTGCCCTAACCATAGTAGCAACACCATTTCTGTAGCCCAGAATAATGTAATGTAATTACCTGATAATTGTACAGGAGCAGCCAAACTTACAAAGGTTAACACCATTCCTATTAAAAGGAATATGAGCGATTTATCTACATTTTGGCGTTTAAACAACGGAAATGCAAACAGTAAATTAAATACACCTAAACCAATGGTAAACAATCCTTGAAACTGCTTATGCCCAGATAAATAAAGAATTGACATTCCGGCTGCATAAAATAAAGCGGTAGTAGTTAACATTAACCCAAACTCATACCCTTTAAATTTTCGTTTTTCTTTAACATTATTTACTATGTGCATAAAGAAGAAAATAATGTAAAATATTCCAGCAAAAATCATTGCTCCTTTATAGGGTGGATTAACTACATCTACCACTTTTGAAGCAAACCAGCCGCTATACAAGATTACCGTAAATGCAAAGGATAAGATGTTTACTACATTCCATTTTTTAAAATACGCTAATACCAACATTCCAACATTTACTATAACCAAGTAGCTAAAAAGCACTTGGTAATTTCCACTTCCATTACTTACCATTAAAGGCGTAGAAAATGCACCAATCAATCCTAAAATGGCTAACTCTTTTCTGTCGTAACTTATAGATAGTAAAACTGAAAATGCTGTTATTAAAACCATTAAAAAAAATGCTACAGGTTGACTAAACAACTCATATTCGTGAAATCCGATGGAAATCGTATAATAAAATATTGCCATTGCTCCACCAACTAGCACTGAACTAAACGCTGTAAATGTTTTTCTCATTCTGTGAGCAAATAGGGTTAGTATTCCACCACTTAAAATTCCTATCGCTACTCTACCTATTTCACTTATCCACTCCTTATCAATAGCATATCGTACAAAATAAGCAATACCCAGCACCAAAATTCCAATACCAATTTTGTTAATTAGGTTTTCACCAATAAACTTTTCTATATCTCTATTCTTCTTTTTAGGGATTACGTAAGCAGCTTTCTGAACTGTTTTTTTAGTTGTTTTGCTCACTAAAGACTGAATACTTTTTTTCCCATCTTTCAACTTCTGGCTTCCAATTTTTGGCTTCAAACTTCTAGCTTCAAACTTTTTCACCTCTTTTCTTGTTACTACTTTTCTCTCTTCCTTTTTGTCTATTGGAGATGGATCTGTTAAGCCTATCAGGCTTTCATCAAAAGTTACTACATCTTCTTTTAAAACAACTTTATTAGGTTTTTCCTTTCTTTTTTCGAGTTGATCAATTTTCAAAGTGAGGGAGTTGATTTTATTCAATACTTCCCTAATTAATCCTCCTGTTGAAACTTTTACCCAAATCAATAAAATGACAGGTAACGCTAGTATAGCAAGTAATAGTAATATGATTATGCCTTCCATAGTTATTAGTTTTAGTTTATATTATTTATGTTTTTTTTAAATTCCAGTTGATAAATGGTAAACTTCTTTTAAGGCTTTTATTCCAAAGACCTATTTGAATGCCTCTTAACTTTACTGTTTTATTAAACAATCCTATTTGAACACCTTTTACAGAATAACTTTTGTTGAATATCCCTACTCCTATACCATTTAAGTCCTCATTCCAATTTAAAAATAAGTTTATAGATACTCCATTCATATCCTCCACTAAAGAGCTCCATAAGCTTATTATTAAACCATCAACAACTCCGGTAACCACTCCGGTTCCTGAGACAACAGCTCCTTTGTAGGAATATTTAAATAGGTTGGTATCTGCATTTTCCCTTAATACAAATAAACTATCCAGTTTAATTGGGTCTTTTTTGAAATCAAAATAAGGCTGTAATTCTCTATCTCTCATTAAAGTAGCTAAAGGGTTTAAAAGACCTATTCCTATAACACTTATTAGAACACCATTAACTGCTTGGTTTTTATTCATTAAAATGGAACTTGTAGGTCCTATAGCCAAACCATTAATTTTAACAGCATTAGAGGGGGTTATCCCTATCCCATTCCTAACAATATATTTTTCTGTTAAACCTTTAGAAGTTTGTCCATAAATTGAATTACACCCAATAAATAAAAGCAGTATAAGTAGGTTTTTTAGTGTGAACAGTTTCATCTTCTAAATTTTAGATCAAAACTATTCCAAACTCCAATATTTTTAAAACCTAAAACTAAATTTTACTGACTTTGTAACTTCTGTTAATATTTGTTAATTCCTTTTATTTAATGTAGATTTAAAAAATATTTTACTGACTTTTAAGATGGATAAAATTCAAGAATTGATTAATACCCTATCGGAAGATGATAAACGAGAGTTTCGCATCTTTATTAATCGCCAAAAGAGTAAAAAAGAGCGAAAAGACTTAGACTTATTTGAATTGATTAACCTTCAAACCAATCCGAAAGAAATACAAAAGAAATTATATAAAAACCCAAACAAAGTTGCTTATCATACGTTAAGAAAAAGACTTTTAAAGCATCTTACTGACTTTATTCTGCTTAAACAATTAGATGAAGATACTACTTCTAAATCTTCTATTTTGGGCTTAATCTCTTTATCATCATATTTATTTAAAAAATTGAGTCCAGAAATGGCCTGGAGGTTTTTGTTAAAAGCCGAAAAACTGGCAACAGAAAACGAACAATTTGAAGAACTTAACAACATTTATCAGCTTCAGATAGAATATGCTGATACGGATTCAGCTCCTTCCATAGATAGCATATACAAAAAATGGAAAACCAATAAAATATTGGTACTAGAAGGTGAAAAAACCAATATTGCTTATAGTTACATCAAAAAAGAACTCAATGAAATAAAAATTAAGGGAGAACAAAAAAATTTAGAAATTGTAATAAATAATATCCTTAAAGAACATCAGCTAGAAAATGTTGCTTTTAAGCGTCTCGAAACATTGTACAAAGTACTCGATTTAACACGCCAGGTGATGTTTTCTCGAAAAGATTTTTATTCGTTTGAGCCTTATATTATAAAAAACTATAAAGAATTAATTGCCAATAAAGCTTTTTCTAAACGAAACCATTACTATAAAATTAGGATTCTGTATATGATAGCTCATGTCCTTTATAGAAATATGAAATTTAAAGAGTCTATCCTCTATTTAGAATTTATGCATAGAGGTATGCTAGAATATAACCGCTTTTATTACCAACAATTTTTACCTAAATACATTCAATTAAAATCTGCCAACCAAACTTTTATCGGCAACAATCCATCAGCCATAAATCTGCTTAATAATATTTCCGAAAAGGAGCTAAAGAAAATGCCTGTCTTCGAGCAACTCAATATTCAAGTAAACCTATGTGTTTATTATTTTAATGAGAGCAGATACAAAGAAGCCAATCAAGTTATTCAACAAATTGAGCATTCCATAAATTGGATAGAGAAAAAAATGGGAAAAGAATGGTTATTAAAAATGAATTTAATTGAACTTATTATTCAATACGAAATAGGAAATATTGATATTGTATTGAACAGAATTAGGTCCTTTGAACGAAATTTTTCATCACTAATCGAACATCCAATATATAAGCGTGCGTTTGTCTTTATAGAGCTTATAAAAACCTTTATTAATTCTCCAGAAATTATTAAAACTGATGAATTTAAAAAAGAAGTAAGCGACAAAATAACGAGTAGTACTCCTTACGAACAAGAAGACCTTCAAGCAATAGCCTTTTACAGTTGGATAAAATCTAAAGTGATTAAACAGGATTATTATTCGGTGTTGTTGGATGTCGCCAACAACTCAAATAGATATCCTGCATTATTACAAAACACCTAAAAATAACTACTTTTGGATAATGCTTAATTCACTCCTTTTTATAACATTTAGATGGTTAGATGTAATCGATATTTTATTAGTTGCCATCATTATGTTCCAACTGTATAAATTGGTAAAAGGAACCGTTGCCATTCGTATTTTTCTTGGAATATTAGCCATTTATTTATTTTGGAAAATTGTAGAAGCACTACAGATGGAGCTACTCAGCGAAATTTTAGGTCAATTTATTGGTGTTGGAGTTTTAGCACTCATTATTGTTTTTCAACAAGAAATAAGGCGGTTTTTATTATTGATAGGTAATAATAGCTTCTTTTCTGGGAAAAGGAGAAGTAAGTTTTTGAAAATGCTAAGTCCAAATGAAAATGGGAAAGAGCAACTGAATGTTAACCAGATTATTATTGCAGCTAAAAATTTAGCAAATTCCAAAGCAGGTGCTTTAATTATCCTGGATTTAAAATCTGAATTAAAGTACTACTCCAATACTGGAGAAAACATTAACGCCTCTTTATCTTCAGCTATTTTAGAATCTATTTTCTTTAAAAATAGCCCCCTACATGATGGTGGAGTTATAATAGAAAACAATACTATTGTCGCTGCTCGTTGCATATTACCCGTTTCCGAAAATCAGGAGTTTCCTGCTCATTTCGGATTAAGACATCGTGCTGCTGCTGGAATTACAGAAGCTTCTCGCTCTATTGCCATTATTATTTCTGAAGAAAATGGGAAGATCTCTTTAGTAAAAGAAGGAAAAATTAACTACAATATATCTATTGAAGAACTTAGAGATCTTATAATGTTAGAAGTTAATTAACTACGATTTTTTCTATTGTTTAATTAATGATAAACACCTAATTTAGAAGCCTTATAAATAAATAATATGAAGACTAAAAATTACGCTCAAGGCAAATGGATAGAAGGAGATGGAGACGGAAAGCCTTTATTTAACGCTATAACTGGGGAACAATTAGCAACTGCATCAAGTAAAGGGTTAGACTTTGCTGCAATGATGGATTATGCACGTAAAGTTGGTGGTCCTACTTTAGCAAAAATGACTTTTCAAGAAAGAGGGTTAATGCTAAAAGCATTGGCTTTGCATTTAATTAGCATCAAAAAGAAGTTTTATGCTGTAAGTGCTCAAACAGGTGCAACAAGAGTTGATAGTTGGATTGATATTGAAGGAGGTATTGGTAATATTTTTGCTAATGCGAGCTTAAGGAGACAGTTCGGTGATCAACCTTTTTACGTTGATGGAGATATGGCACCTCTCTCTAAAGAAGGAACATTTATCGGACATCATATTATGGTCCCTAAACAAGGTGTTGCCATTCATATCAATGCATTTAACTTTCCTGTTTGGGGAATGCTAGAAAAGATTGCTGTGAACTTTATGGCTGGAGTGCCAGCAATAGTCAAACCTGCAACTATTACTTGTTATTTAACC
>JAJCYN010000067.1 GCA_029262915.1 Flavobacteriales bacterium | reverse complement strand
AGGAAGAGATACCGTAGAGGCAAATATTGAATTGGGTTTTCAAGCCGATCAGAGAGATTATGGCGTAGGAGCCCAAATTTTAAGAGATTTGGGTGTTTCTAAAATTAAATTAATGAGTAACAATCCAAAAAAACGCACAGGTTTAATTGGTTATGGTTTAGAAATAATAGAAAATGTTTCTATTGAAATTGATTCTAATGAGCATAATAAACACTATTTAGAGACTAAGAGAGATAAAATGGGGCATTCCATAGAAGTTAGAGATTAAAAAGCAAGACATAAGACAAATATATATGAAAATTGAGGGGAAATAGAAAGTGTAGAGACTTTATAGTCTTGAATCTTGATTTTTTTTCTTTTATCTTAAAAAAAATGGGAAGAGCATTTGAATTTAGAAAAGCTAGGAAAATGAAGCGTTGGGGTAAAATGGCCAAAACGTTTTCTAGAATTGGAAAGGATATTGTAATGGCGATTAAGGAGGGTGGACCTGACTCTGAAAGTAATTCTCGTTTACGTGCCGTAATTCAAAATGCCAAGGCAGCAAATATGCCTAAAGAGAATGTGGATCGTGCCATTAAAAAAGCAAAAGATAAAGATACTAGTAATTATAAAGAAGTAATTTTAGAAGGAAGAGGACCTCACGGAATTGCTGTTTTAGTAGAGACAGCTACGGACAATAATAACCGTACAGTAGCAAACATTAGAAGCTATTTTAATAAGTGTGATGGAGCTTTAGGAACTGCAGGTTCTGTAGAGTTTATGTTTGACCATACTTGTAATTTTAGAATAGCAAATGATGGCACAGATCCGGAAGAATTAGAATTGGATTTAATTGATTATGGAGCAGAAGAAGTTTTTATGGATGATGATGGAATTATCGTTTATGCTTCTTTCGAAAGTTTTGGGACCATCCAAAAGTATTTTGAGGATAAAGGAACAGAAATTCTTTCTTCAGGATTTGAAAGGATACCACAAAGTTTAATGACCTTATCTGAAGAACAAAAAGCAGATATAGATAAGCTATTAGAAAAAATTGAAGAAGATGATGATACTCAAAATGTCTATCATAATATGGATGAAACTGTTGTAGCTTAGTTTTTCTATGCTATTTTCATCATAAGTCTAGTTTACCAAGAACTGCTATAGATTCTAATGATAAATAGAGAAGGAATTTCGAATGATGTTTTCTTAAAAAACGATCTAATCTGTTCTAGTCTTAATATAAATGAACTTAGTATTTTTTGAGAAAAGCTAGTCGTTAACAACAATTAAAGTATTAATTATACTTAAATTTGTAGCCCATTTTTAAGTGCAATGTCAACAGAAATTGAAGTTTTAAACACTCCGTCAGTTAAAAAGATACTTTATGAGTATCAACAAAAAGGGATGGATAAAATTTTTGATGCTTTAGAAAAAGCTCCTGTCAATCATAATTTATTGTACCAACTACCAACAGGGGGAGGGAAAACAGTTATCTTTTCTGAAATAGCTAAAAGATACATCACAACTACCAATAAAAAAGTATTGATATTAACCCATAGAATTGAGTTGTGTGGTCAAACTTCAACAATGCTGAATGGTTTTGAGGTTAAAAACAAAATAATTAATAGCAAAGTAAAAGAATTACCCAATCAAAAGGATTACATGTGTTTTGTAGCCATGGTAGAGACCTTGAAAAATCGTTTACAAGATGAAATGATTGATCTCAAAAACATTGGATTAGTGATTGTAGATGAAGCACATTACAATTCGTTTAGAAAGTTATTCCATTATTTTGAAAATTGCGTGATGTTGGGAGTAACGGCAACACCACTAAGTTCTAATGTTAGGCTGCCAATGTATCAAAATTACAATGAACTAATAGTTGGAGAATCTATTTCTTATTTAGTCAAAAAAGGATTTTTGTCTTCACCAACAACTTATTGTTATGATGTTGGTTTGAGTTCACTAAAAATTGGGGCTAATGGAGATTATACCGTTCGTTCTTCTGATTTGTTATATGGTGATTTTCCGATGTTGGAGAAATTGGTATATGCTTATGAAGAAAATTCAAAAGGTAAAAAAACTCTGATCTTTAGCAGTGGTATCAACACCTCTTTAAATGTATTGGATTCCTTTACTAAAGCTGGTTATTCAATAAAGCACTTAGATAATAAAAACTCCCCCGCAGAAAGAAAAGAAATTTTAAAATGGTTTAAAAATACACCAGATGCTATTCTAACTTCTGTTGGTATTTTAACCACAGGTTTTGATGAACCAACGGTTGAAACAATTATACTAAATAGAGCAACAAAATCATTGACCTTGTATTTTCAAATGATTGGACGTGGTTCGCGTGTATTATCTAATAAAAATAAATTTACCATTATTGATTTAGGGAACAATGTTGCTCGATTTGGACCTTGGAATGGTAAAGTAGATTGGTACGAAATATTTCGTGTTCCAGATTTTTATTTACAAAACATTGCTACAGATTCAGAAATTGAAAAGAATTTTAAGTATAAAATGTCAGATGATATTCGTGCAAAATTCGCTAAATCAAAAAATGTTGAGTTTGATGTAGATGAAGAGTACAGAAAGTCTCAAAAGAAAGGAGAAAGGCCAAAAGTTGTTTTAGAGCGTTCGTTAGAACAACATTCAACTATGTGTGTAGAAAATAGTGAAGACCTTATGGATGCTCGCCAGTTGGCTAACTTATTGAGTGATCAAATTGCATATAGAATTCGTTTATATTCTTATTCTATTTGT
>JAJCYN010000066.1 GCA_029262915.1 Flavobacteriales bacterium | reverse complement strand
AAAATTCCAACTTTCAAGAACCGTTATCGCTAATAATTGATTAATATCATGATCTTCAACCAACAACACATTAAGTTTTCCTAACTCATTCGTTATTTTTCTCTTTTCTACCTTTTCTGCCTTTTCTTCTTTTTTCTGAATTTCATACTTTAAAATAAAACTAAAAGTGCTTCCTCTCCCCTCATCACTTTCTACCCATATTTCACCACCTTGTAATTCAATCAATTGTTTAGTTATTGTTAATCCAAGACCTGTCCCTCCATATTTTCTTGTGGTACTTGAACTCGCTTGAGAAAAGCTTGAAAAAATAGTTTCTAATTTGTCGCTAGAAATCCCTATTCCATTATCAGTTACATCAACCTGTAAAATAAGATTATTTTGATTGCTTTCTTTTACACTTATGTCAATTACAACCTTACCTTCATTAGTAAATTTTATAGCATTCCCTCCAAGATTATATATAACCTGATTCAATCTTATAGGGTCTCCTATTAGCTCATTAGGAACATCAGAATCAATATTAATATCAAATCCAATGCTTTTCTCATTAGCAGTTAATTTTAGTGTCTCTCTCCATATATGAGCTAAATCTTTAAGGTTAAAAGGGATGTTCTCAATAGTCAATTTCCCTGCTTCAATCTTAGAAAAATCAAGAATCTCATTAATAATTACCATTAAATTATCTGCTGAAGTATAAATAGCGTTGGTGTATTTTTTTTGATTCTCAGTTTGTTTCGTTTTTTGTAATAATCGAGTCATTCCTAAAATACCATTCATAGGCGTTCTTATTTCATGACTCATATTAGATAAGAATTGACTTTGATATTTTTTTGCTTTCTCTGCAATATTTTTAGCTTCTTCCAAAGCAATTTCATTTAATTTAATATCAGTAATATCTCTTCTTATTATCAAATATTGATAAGGTTTATTATTGTTGTCTACGAATGGTATAATTGCAGTATCAACCCAATAAAACGAGTCATCTTTAGCTTTATTTTTTATGTGAGCATAAAACTTTTTTCCTTACTTAACGTTCAACCACAACTCTTTCCAAAACTTTTTTGGATGATGACCTGAGTTAAGTATTCTATGATCTTGGCCTATTAATTCTTCTTTAGAGTACTTTGATATTTCACAAAATTTATCATTAACATAAGTGATAATTCCTTTAGGATCAGTAATGGCAACAATGGCGGTTTCATCTATAGCAATTTTATAATCTGATAAATCTTTTAGAGATGCTTGCAATTGTTTTTGCATCGATTTACTTTCTGTAATATTTTTTATTAAAACTAATCTTGCTTTTTTACCATAAAAGTCTATACTTGTTGCTGATATTTCTACATCAATTTTTTTATTTTTTTTAGTAAGATGAACCCACTCTGATATTTTTTCAATTCCTTTTCTTACATTCTCTACATCTTCTAATACTTTAGCAACATTCTCTGCTGGCCTTATATCTGTAATTCTCATTTGTAAAAATTCCGATTTAGAATAACCGTATTGTTCTATTATTGTATCGTTGACATCTAATATTTTTAAATCATCCAATGAGTAAATAATCATTGGTCGAGGATTCTGATTAAACAACAAACGATTTTGAATTTCAGATTTCCTAATCTTCTCTCGAGATTTTATTAACTCTGAGGTAGATTTAATATCGTTAAGTACCAATCTATACCTCATAAAAATAGAAATAATCATAAATAATGACATTGACAAAACCACTAAACCTCCATTAAACATAATTTCAGAAAATGTCAAGTAGCTATTGAAATTATAAAAAACTATATTAGCACTTATTGTTATAAGAGCTATTGTTATAGAATGCTTAAGACTTATTAATAAAAACATGCCTGCTCCAATAAAAATACTCATATAAATAAAGGTAAACTCTCTAATTTCCTGAAGATGAAAAAGTTTGCTATAAATAAAAGCAAAGAAAACACTCATTGTTATCATTGGAATCATTCCAAAAAACTCAGAAGAGATAACTTTTTTCTCCCTTAAAATAATACCTAGAATAATTAACAGTGAGATAGCCATTCCTATACTTAAATAAATAATGTTATTCTCAAAAAAGTATGTATAAATAATTATTGTACTAATTATATTAACAACAAGTGCTAGCCAGCACATTTGATAGTGCTGTTTACTAATAATGTTGTTTTTTATTATTCTTGAAGGACCCTCCATGTTTAATTTTTAATGATTTTATAAGTTGTTGGCATTCCATCATGAATTACATTAATAATATAAGTTCCTGATGATAATTTATTACCATTTATATAAGTATATTCTGTTCGACCTTTATTAATTTCAATTTTCAAAGCATCTACTTTTGTACCATTTATATTTGTTATCATAAAATCAATAATTCCTGATTTTTTCGATTCAATTTCCATTGAGAACTGGTTAGTAAATGGATTTGGTTTTACATTCTTTATTGTTAAGGCACCTCCATCAAATTGGCTATTGACCGATAAGGGTGGGAAATACTCAAAATCACCATTAAAGTCGGTTTGTTTTAGTCTGTAATAGCTCACCCCTTCAAATAAGTTGTCATCTATATAATTATAATTTAGTATCGTCTGGCTATTCCCTGCTCCTGTAATTTCATCAACGATTTCAAAATTTATTGCATCAGTAGATTTCTCTATTGTGAAATAGTCATTATTAATTTCAGTTGCAGTAGTCCAGGTTACTTCAACGCTGTTTTCAATTAATTCAACATTAAAGTTGGTTAGCTCTACAGGTAATGGTGAGGATCCAAAGACAATTGTATAAAACGTGTTCGGTGAATTTTGATTTTCATACTCAGTCGCTATCCAATCGGGTGAAAGAGATGTATTTAATAAACGAATTTCATCGTATTGCCCTTTGTAATAAAAATTATTTCTATTTCCATTAAAGGATGATGCTTCTGATCCATCTCCAATAAAACCATACCTAGTTATTGTCCCTTTTCCTAAAGGGTTTCCTGCATGTGGATTGTTTTTTGTTCCCTCTAGTACTCCATCTATATATAGATATTTGTTTACTCCATCGTAAACTGCAGCCACATAATGCCAACTTCCATTATTGTAATCATTATTATTTCCAACAAAAAAATCATTTATTCCACCTGAAGCTGCCCGAGTTGAAAATCCTACTTTACCTCTTCCATGAACAAAAACATTAAAATATTCTGAACGATCAAAATCTAACATAGCCCAATTATTTGACCATGTATTATTATTGAAAGTTGTTTTAAACCACCCCGTTACAGTTAAGCTTGGAATCGATCCTGGAGCATTATAGTTGATGTTTTTAATGGCATAACGATCATTGTTTCCATCAAAATCAATGGCAGGGCCAATTTTTCCAACAACTAAATCATTAGTATTCATACCACCGTAGTCTTGGGCATCATAATTTCCTGCTGCATCATTTAAATCACTGGTTGATGGATCATTACTCATATGCCAAACACCTTCATAGTTTGCATTCCATACACTGTCCGTAGAAGGATCTGTTGAAATACTTGAATTACCATAAAACATTTTAAATTCAGTATTTGTATTTGAAGAAAGTGTAGGGATTTTTACCCAAGCAATATATTCACCAGTAACTGGATTATATGATTCTATTTGATGATCTAGTTGATCATTATTCATATCGGAAAAAACAATATCAAAACCATTAATATCCTCAACCATTCCGCCATTTGTTACCGATTTCAATACCGGGTTAGTAACTTTAACTACAACAGGAAAGTCAATTAAATTAGTTGTTCCTGATACTTTATTATTATCAACTGTTATTACGGCATCCCATGAATAACCTGTTACTTGAGCCGCCAGTGCTGTTGAAGGGTTCCCAATTACTCCAAAAAAAGTTAGTCCAAAGTAAATAACTCCGGTTAATACAGTTCCCCCTATTACCGTATAGAGTATTACTTTCTTTAAATTTAATGTTGTTTTTGGTTTAAGTAATTGCTTGTTTTTCATATTAGAAATTTAATCTTATAAACTTCTAAAGAATAATGGACTATATCAACAGTGAAAAAACCTATTTTGATAATAAGTAAAATGATTATCTTGATAGGTATAAATACTTATCAAGATAATTATCAATTACTAAAATATTGAAGTAAAAATTCTCTTTTAATAAACAGTTGTGCCATTTTTCCACTTCTTCCAGTTAACCAACCTATATCTCCATTAGCAACACAACTGTAATAAGCATCATCTGTTACATGTTTCCATTTTTTACCATCGGTTGATATATCAACACCTGTTCTACCACAACTAATAAAAATTCCTTGGCCATTATACGTTATACAAGAACGGTAGCCTTGTGGAGGTTTTTTAGAAATTAATCTCCAAGTAGCTCCTCCATCATTAGTTATAGCACAAATAGAATCGGTATAAGTTGAATCTAAATAATTACCTCCAATTACAATTCCGTTTTTCTCATTAACGAAAGCCATTGAATAAATACCGTTTCCCTCTCCACCCCTTAAAGGTGTCTCATAAACTTGCCAAGTTTTTCCTCTATTAGTTGATTTAAATACTCTTGCCTTTTTTCCACCTCCAGTTCCTATAAAAACTGTACTATCACCAATGCAAACAATTCCTGTTCCACTAGCTGCAAAACCAGCTTCTCCTTTTAATGTTTTAGGAAGATTAACTGATTCAAGCTTATGCCAAGAACTCCCTCCATCATTAGTTTCTATAATGTAAAGTTGCTTGTTAATAGGATCACTAAAAGCTATGCCATTTACATCATCCCAAAAATCCATTCCATCAAAAAAGATACCTTTTTGGTTGTTTTCATAAACCTTTTTCCATTTTTTTCCACCATTTTTTGTTTTATAAATTTCACAGCCATCACCTGAACTCATTATTATTGCTTTTTTTTTATTAAATGCGTGAATATCTCTAAAATCTAATTTTTCGAACTCCGATTTTTTATAAGATACCCAATTTATCCCATCAGTAGTTTTCATAATAACACCACCAGTTCCACTAGCCCAAGCAATAGTTGCATCTACACTAAAAAGCCCTCTCATTGAAGTTCTGTTAATGTTATCATTTATAGGTTCTACCCTATTTTGACCAAACAAAACAATAGGGAATAAGATTAAAAATAATGCTTTCATAATTTTATTTCGCGTTTTGTTAGAACCGATGAGTAGGTTGAAACGATATATGGAACAGCAAAAGTGAGTAAGGTTTTGAGTAGTGATAATTTCTCAAAATCTAAGGATAAAATAGCATCACCTTGATTAATGAAGTTTAAAATAACACCTACTATAAGGCTAATTCTTATAGCAGATTTTACAGTTTGTTTTTGAAAAGCAAGTTTAAAAAAGGAAGCCATGAAAATTGGTTATTAAATCCTTAACGAAAATAATGAAATTATTTTAAATTAATTGTATTTTTTACTGTTGTAGTAAGATTCTTCTAAGATGTATTAAACATCTTAATTAAAAAAATAATCATTTCATTTTATTACATTTGCAGCCCTTTTAAACCTTACTATGAAGTCAATTTTACTTTATATATTTTTAATTTCCATCTCCTTTCAACTTAGATCTCAAGTTAATTTGGATAGTCTTTTTTCTATTTGGAATGATAAAGCTCAGCCAGATACTGTTCGACTTGAAGCAATGTATAATATAAGTTTAAAGGGTTATGCTTATTCCAATCCTGACTCATCATTCTTTTTTGCTCAAAAAATGTATGATTTTGCTAAGAAAAAAAACTTAAAAACGTACCAAGCTGATGCGTTTAATATCCAAGGCATTACATTTTGGGTAAAAAGTGATTTTCAAAAAGCGATTAAATTCTATAAAAAAAGTTATAAAATTAGAGAAGAAGTTGGTGATGAAAATGGTATGGCTTCATCATTAAATAATATAGCCATGATTTATAAGGATCAAGGAAAAATAGTCATAGCTATAGAACATTACTCAAAAGCATTAAAAATAAAAGAAAAACTAGGTGATAAAAATAGTGAGGCTAATATCTTAAACAACATAGGAGGTGTTTATTATAGTCAAGGAGAAGTTAAGAGATCGATAGATTTCTTTAATAGAAGCTTAATCATTAAGGAAGAATTAGGTGACAAGAAGGGAATATCTACAATATTGAACAATATTGGAAGCATTTATTATGATCAGGGAAAACTCTCAAAGGCATTGAACTATCTAAACAAAAGTTATATTCTAAAAGAGGAAATTGGAGATAAGAAAGGTGTGGCTATGGCCATAAGTAATA
>JAJCYN010000065.1 GCA_029262915.1 Flavobacteriales bacterium | reverse complement strand
TGTATGTGTTAAATGGGAGCATTAAAGCTTACATATCAATCGTACAAACCCTCTCTATACTTAGAGCAGGAAAGAAACACTTGTTTGAGGGTCGTAACTAATTATGAGCCAACTCTAAAAAAGTGTAAGAATTATTACCCCCCCAGTATTAAACAGCTTGGCAGTTTAATTCCGAATAAATGATAATCCAGTTGAAAAAGAAAATTCAAATAGGTTTCTTAAAGTTTCCCCTCACCTTGTTATTTCTAGTTGTTTCCTTTTTTATATTTTCCCAAACACAAGAAAGGGTAAACAAAAACAGTCTTTATCAAAACATCTTGAATCATCCAGAATTCATTAAAATCCTGGACAATGATACTTCTCTCCTTTGCAACGGCACATTGGTTTATAAATCAAATTCCATAGATACTGGGATTACTTTAAAATTCAAAGACAAGCAACTTATACACTTAAAAGATAATAAAAACAAAAACTGTAGTCAACTTTCAATTTCTAAGATTTCACCTAAGAAAAGGTTTACCTTAAAGACAGTAATAATTGATTTTAAGAATCAAGAACTAAATGGCAAATGCCTTTCTAGTCGCTCTATTAGTTTTGAATGTAAGATAAAACGAAAAAAATCAACTTATAAAATAATAAAAACGGAAACAAAATATTGGACATCAAATGCTCTTTTACTTTAGCCGAAAATAACTTCTTAAGCAAATGGATTGATAGGTGGTCTTGTTCCTGATGGATAGCCCCAAGCCACATATTGCGGTTTAGAATTATCATTATCAAGGTGAACAAATGTTTTTCCAATTCCAATTCGCTTAAAACCTACCTCTTTAGCAGCTTTCACAATTTTATTTCTGATCCCTTTAGTACGTGTTTTAATGTCCGCAGCTTTGCACGTTGGTATTTGATGAGCCGAGCTACGAACTCCTCCAACTTTTTTATTGTGTCGAGGGCTTCTTGCTCCTGAATTAATCATTTTAAATATTGGCAGCTTCGTTATTTTCTCAATTTTCTGAAGCTTTTGGATAAACTCCTTGTCCATACATCTTCCTGATCCTGGAATGTCGGGACTATCGAACACACTCAAGTCAACTTCGCTTTTTGAACGTTTACGAATTACCACAATTGTTCCAATAACAGCAACTAATGCAAGTCCTACACCTGCACCCCATAAAATATATTCTTTTGTTTCCTTATTCATCGTTTATCCTTACCACTTATCCTTGCAATTACACTTTTTCTTTTGATACATGGTATAAAGAGTAGCACTTGTAACTACAATATTGAGTACCAAGTAAGTGGCAAACAAATAAGTCATTAATTCATTTTTGTTATCCTCTACGGCCATACTTCATTCTTTATAAAAGTTCCAATTTATTCTTAAGCTCTTTGTTGCATTTTTCTAAATTGGTTACGTGTTTTTCTAATTCGCCAATTCGTATTCGTTGTTTAGTAATGGTCAGTCTCATTTTTGTATTATTCCCTTCCAATTCCGCTACTCTTTTTTCTAATTTTTGCGACCAGCCCACCCAGTTTTCTACAATTTGACTATTAGCCTGTGCATATAAATTACTTGTCTCCGCTTTTTTAAGCTTCTTGTCAGTCCTAATTTTCAATACAATCTCTATGAGCTTCCAAAATCCCGTGGCTCCGAATATGACTGCTATGAGTTTTATAATATCCATTGCTATATTTTTACTTTACTTAATTCTTTATTTTTATTCCCTGCCATTCCGTAAATAATTAGGCTTGTTCCAAGCAATACGATTGCAGTAGGGATAATAATTTTCCAGTAGTTCTTTTTTGTTAATCCTTTGGTAATGACAATCTTTTCAATATCATTCATCACTCCTTTCACCTTATCTGCATAACTTGGTGCAGTAGCATACCCTGCTTTAGCTACTTCTTCAGCAAAACGATAAGGGTCTTGTTTGTTCTGCATTGCATTTTGATAACGAGAGGCTTTAGAAAGCAGCCCTGCCCAATCCATAAAAGAATGAAATGGCGTGGGATAAGCTCGAAAATATGCCTTCACCTTATACTTCCATGTTCCTGAAGAACTCTTTTGAGGATAACCAGGAAAAATATAGGGGAACTTTAAACTTGATTTTTTTGAGTACTCCGTTGTAGAAATGAGTTGCTTATCACCTTTCCACCCTCCATAATCCCTACCTGAACCTTGTTTCATGCCAAAAAGCATATTATTTGGAGAGCGTTTTCCCCAACCAGATTCCAAGGCACTTTGAGCTAAGGCAAAAAGAACCGGAACACCTGTTTTGTGTTCTGCTTTTTTTGCGTGTTTGTAATATTTCTGTACAAAACTCTCTTTACTCATTACTCTTTTTGTTTAACTTTCTTTTAAGTACTCGGTGGTTGTAAACCGTTATATTCTAATGGAAATCTTGCCAAATAAGGGGTAAGGTTTAAGATCAGTTCTTCATTTGCAGCACCAAAAGTTCCTGATAAAAACACCCTGCCTTCAAAATCTATATTCAAACTGAAAGCATTTCCTAAATTGGATAGTAACATTGTTGGTTGATGTGGAGTTGGTGTATTTAATGGTTTTGGAAAATTTAGAATGTGAACAAAATTGAAAGTTGCAGGGATAGCAATAGCTGTTTTTAATCGAATATCTTTCCCCATAATAAGATTACCATTAACAGATACGTAGCGATTCCTTCCTGGTGTAGTATAAACAGCAGGATTCATATCTATTGCAGCAATGCTTAATTGTGTTTCTCGATTCAGGTAATTATCTAGTGCTACCTTTAATGTTGCAGGAGAAATGCCCACATTCGTTAACAACCCTGCTAATGTTTCAGGAGAAGTAGCAAATCTTGAAGTTCCTACAACAACTTGTGTCGCCTGTAAGATAACAGCAGCTAACACATCATTTAACGTTTTTGGTGTGATAGCTACATTATTGAGTGCCCCTGCTAATGCTTCAGGAGTTGTACTAATTCTAATGATCCCTGCAATTAAATCCGTAGCTTGGTCAATATTTGCTTGTATAATGTTCCAATCAGCTCCAACAGCAACTTCATCACCTCCAGCATTGTCATTAATACAATATAGAACATCCCGTACTTCAACATCAGTTCCCGCAGCTCCACCTATTTTTCCTGCTGCTGAAAATGTATAAGCATCACCTTTCACACCCGCAGGGTAATTTGGATTAACAGAAGCATCTATCAATCCCTGATCGTCCCATAGTCCTGTAATTTTATCGGCAACAAATCGAGTAAGCTGTTTTGATGATACCGATAAGTCATCAGCAAGACCATTATCTATTTCTAAGTCATTGGCAAATCGAGAAATACCAATTTGAGTTTCGGAAGCTGATAAAACAGCATCGTTAATATTGGTAATTACGTAATCAACACCATCCCATAAAATAATACAAATCTTGTTGGATAAATTTCCTGCTGCAACATCTGTTTTTACTCCTGCTACCATCTTCTTCAACGATTTAGCACCAGTACCATTCGTGTCTAATGTTCCAATGGTAGTATTGGGGTTTTGAAATGCCACCTTTAATTCCATTCCAATTCTTAATGAAGTTAATGGCGGATCTAACACTAAGAGGTAGTCGTTAGTTCCAGTAGCTACTCCATAATCACCAACATTGTTTTGTAGAGGGAAATCCCCAACAAAATTGACATCATTTAAGTCTATATCACTTTCATATCCACTCATCGTTTTTAATTAAATGGGTTATTCATAATTATTCACTTTTATATTCTCTAACATTTTCTTAGTAAATCCAGCATCTTCAAGATTTATTCTAAGCTTACTAATTCCACTACCCTTATCAGATAAGTAGCGAATTATCAAGTAAAAGGTTTTGTTCTTTGTATTGAATTGAAATGCCTGAGAAACGAGTTTCAAGCATTCAATGGTTTTTATCTTTTTTAAATAGCAATCCTTTAGGATGGCAATTACATCCTTATCAAGAACGTCCTCCATTACCTTTGGTCGTTTCTCCTTTGTTGTGGTATCGTTATAAGCGATCTTTTGATACCCTGTAGCTGTTTTTATTATCGTAAATCTCATATTTTAAATATCCATGTTAGGCTCAATTAAGTTGAAAAATGTTGGGGATGGAGTAGTAATGTTACTGCTCATGGGTTTATTAAATGAATTAAGCCAAATTTTAGCAGTAACAGGAGTAATGGCAGCAATGCTTTCAGCTCCACCACCACCTGCAATGATAACACATCCCGTAACAATTGCTCCATTCGCTACTGTCAAAGGAGCAGCAAACCCAGTTGTTTTAAATTTGGTGTCAAATAATTTAAAAGGAAAAGGGCTTAATGAGAAAAGTTGTTGGCTTACACTTCTATGGGTAATGTTCTGAAATGTAATGTCTTTAACAGCAGCTACGGAAGTAGCATTTAACCCAAAAAAGTTATCAGCTGTACAATCCTGTACCAATACTCTTGTAAAACTTAAAAGAGGGCTTGAACTGGTGTTGTTGAATAGTCGTTGACTTCCCAAACATCCAATGTAGGCTACATCAGTTAAGTTGTAGGGAGTTGTCCCACCAAACTCCATAATACGTTGTCCTTGACATCCTTGAAATCTAACATTTGTGGCAATTAAAGAACCATCACTTGTTGTTGAACCAAAACTTATTCCCGTGTTTTTACTGCAATTAATAAAGGTGATAGCAACCACATCTATAACAGCACCCGAATTTATAGCACAAAGAAAACCACCTTGAGATGATGCCAATACGGAACAATTCGTATAAGTGGATGTAGCACCCGATACTTTGGTTATTTTTCCTTGAACATCAGCAACCAAAAAGCCTTTACTTCTTGCACTACAATCCCTAAAAATACAAACCGCTCCAAGTATATATTCTGAGCCTCCGTTTCCTTCGGAATAGCCAAATCCTTCATTTCGCATTTCACAACCAATCATAGTGGTAACTGTACATTCTATTACATTCACACCATTGAGGATTCGAGTTAACATCGCATTGTCGATGTACCCAAAACAGAAATCAATTCCTGTATTTCTAAGCAGCACTGCATTTTGATGTTTTTCAGGGGAGAAACAATAGTTCTTACCTACATTTTCTATGTAATCTCCCGAATGAAAAGCTCCTGCTTCGGCTCTCCCGAAACAAAAATCATCTCCCTCGTTACCAATAAAAACACCTGTTAAACTTTTTAATCCATATCCAAAGTTCTTGCATACGTTATTTCTATAAACCCCATCCGCTGTGGCTTTGCCTGAAAAGGCATAATCACCACCACTACAAAGTGTATATGTTCCAAGTGTATCTTTGGTTTCAAAAAATGAAGGAGCATGAACATCGTACCACGAATTAGCATCAACTCCATCAGCGGTAATCTCTGCGTAAACGTTTAAGTTCTTAAAAGAACTGCCCGTAACTACTCCTTTTAAGTAGATACTTTGACAATCAACTCCTTCAACTAAGGTTACAACACCCGATTCAACGATTAAAGCACCATCTATAAAAGCACCTCTCGTAAAAGTAGGTGTACCACTTCCTGAAATAAATGCTACTGAAGAAACCCCTCCTTCGGTTGGACTTACTTCTTCTCCTATTATCTTAGTTGGATCACTTATGTTGCAAACTATCCCATTTTTAGAAGCATAATTTGGAGCTTCAGAACCATCGGTTGTAATGGTAATCCCATCAAGTGAATAATTGTAGAACCCAGTATCTATCCTTAAATCACCTAAATTGTAATGTGCAATTAAGCCCTGCGTATTATTTGCATTAAAGTTGGCTATGAAATTATCGAACATTGTTTCAGGATCGAAAAAACTTACAGGACCATAAGTAAATGGAGCACCTGCATAAGCATCTGTTCCCACCCACGTTTCTCCACCAATAGAAAAATTAACTCCTGTGTAATCACTAAAATCATCTAACAAAGTCCATCCACCGACAGCTTGTTGTGCTTCTTCAGGTAATGTTCCAGGAACATAGGTTGTAGAAAGTCCAGGATTTTGTCTATCGAATAATAACGAACCTACTTTTACTGCTCTTAGATAAATAAAGCTTGTTGTTAGCGTTACATCTTCATTAAATGTTCCATCATAAAGAAGTATGTAAACAGGGTCAGTGAGCAAAGGATTTAAAGTAACAGCCAAAGCGTGAGCTGCAGCAATCGTTTTAAATGGTTTATTCGGGTTTCCTGTCTCCCCTGAACTATCATTTCCTAAAGTAGAAACATAAATGTTTCTTCCCTCTAGTGGTATGCCTCCAGTAGAAGTACCATTTTCTCCAACTACCAACGTCCAATCTTGGTTTTCCATTAACTCCAATACTTTTACAGTATCGGAATCCAGTACCATATTTGCACCACCACTTACAGTAGTAAAATCTCCAACAGCGGGAACAAGCGTAACATTATTGGTAGTAATATCACCAACAAAGGGAATAAGGTAGATACGATGACCTACTTCAACGCCAACACTCATTGCATCGGGTAAATCCAATTGAAATGCTCCTGCGGAAACATCCAATAGCAATACCTGATCAGTCAATTGAATACTGTCATTACCTGTAATTGTTCGTTTATTTCTATTTCTTGCCATACTACGGTTCTACTGAACTTATCATTGTTACAAAACCATCCCATTGTTGCTGTTGTACAGGGCTTAAATCCTCATAGTTTACCCGATAACTTTCTGCTGTTCTTTCTCCATTTTCATACACATCTATTGCAGCACATACTTTGTCTTCATAGTTAAAAGGAAGTTCTTTAGGTGCTACTATTAAATGCAATACTGTTTTTATACCTGCCATATCGTTCTATTTTAATTATTCTTTAATATTTGGATTATTGACATCCACTAAGCCATTAGGCACTAAATTGGTTACCTGAGCATCAATGCCTCCGTTACTGAAAAAACTTTTTAAATAAGCATTGCTTGGAGCTGTCGCATATATAGCCTGACCACCTAAAGCCATTTCAGCATCATTCAAAACAACTGTAGTACTCTCTGCGTGAAATTCAACTGCGTGAGCAGGAATTATCCCTGTTGTTCGAGTGGTACTTTCAGATTTAATAACAAGATTTCGGGTAACTAATCGACCAGGAGAATTAGCGAAAAATATATCGTCACTTGCTCCTACACCTAAATTCACTTCTCCCTCTATATAAATAATGTTATTATCCGCTGTTGTTCCAGATACAAAAGCAAATAGCTTATGACTAATTATATTTATTATTCCTTTTATTCGGATAATTCCCTTATTTACCCCACCATTTTGAAAGCTGTTTATCAAAGCTGTAGCCCCGCTAGGACTTATTGATGGATTATAATTAACAGTTCCCTCAAATTCCAAACGACTACTATCTCTAGCAGCGAATGTTGAAAAGAAGGCTGAAAATGGATGAGGCACATCTGCATTGTATTCTTTAATTTGTAATTTCATTTTAGCTGTACCTGATGCCTGTGTTGCGAATGATATGTCAGCTCTCCTTGCACAAATTGTTATTTTTCCTGAACCACCTGCAAAAGCACCACCGTAACCGCTATATATTTCATCAGCCAATACATTGATTTCTCCAGAGTTTGTCTGTACTTTGAAAAGAGTACCATCGTTCCCATTATTCGCAAATTTGTAGCCTTCAACGTGAGCCTTACTATTATTTTCTAAGTGAACTAATTCAATATTCCAATTGTTAACATTCCAATAGCGTTCGTGAATGAAATGACCATGACCGAAAATTTTAAATTGAATATCGCCTTTCCCTGAATCTGAAAAAGTACTTGTATCAGTATCAATGAGGTTAGTCATTATAGCACCTGCATCGAAATAATAAATGATGCCGTCTTTTCCCATATTAACATCCAAATATGTACCCGATAGAAAATGAAGAACATCCCCTGAAACAGCAGCCAATTCTCCTGCCAAGCCAGTTTTAAATGGTTTAGAAGCATTGCCTTTTACACCAGTTGCATCATCTCCATTAGAAGCATCTATCACAACCACATTGGATGCTATTGCACCTCCAACACCGATTATATCACTTTGATATCCACTCATTCTGCTTATTTACTAATTGCTATTATTGTCATTATTCCCATTCCAAAACCCAATAAAATTTTATGAAACCTGCTCCGCTTAATTTTGTGTTGTTGCTCATTAATAGTGTTATTTAAAAGTCCTACATGGTTTTTTTGATTTTGATTAATGGTCTTCAGGTTTCCTTGCATCACCTCAAGAAAATGAATCGTGCTATCTTGTTTTTGAGTAACCAAAAAAAGTTTAGAGCTTTCTAACTCCAAACGATTCACAATAGAATCTTTAGCTATTCCACTTGCAATGTGCTTCGCAATTTCTTTGGATTGGTTGATGGTAAAACAAAAAACGGTATCGCTATCAATTTGCTGTACTATCGGTTTTAATCCCTGAGAAAAAATCGAACAGCTCATTGTTGTCAAAATTGTCAATAGCAATAATTTTTTCATTTTCATTTTTTTT
>JAJCYN010000064.1 GCA_029262915.1 Flavobacteriales bacterium | reverse complement strand
TCTGAATCGAACAAATTTTTTGAACAACCAAGCGTAATTACATTAACCTTATTTTTTTTGATTGTTTTGGTTTTCACAACCTAAATTCTTTTTAAAAAAGCTTCAACAGCTTTCCAATAGTTTTTATGTTCTGGAAATTTTTTCCACAGGGCTCTTGATCCATGCTGACCAGCAGTTTCAGGAACAAAATAATCTTTTCCAATAGAAGGAATAGCTTCATAAATGCTCCACCAATTTGATTTTTCTGATTTCATAGAAGTTATAAAAACTGGCACCATTATATTCTTAGCACTTTGAGTAACATAATCAGCAGGTTTTCCCATGTCTTCAAAATACTCGCCAGGCGCAAAAGATAATATTGCATCAACATCATTTCTATCTCCCCCTATTTTCAATACTAAAGCGGATGAATATGAACTTCCCCAAATAATTATTTTTTTGGCTTTTGGATATTCTTTTTTGACATATTTTATTGCTGAATTTATATCCACTTCAGCATCAACATATTTTGTTCCTAATTTTTGTTTTTCTGCTCGTTGATGTGTTTCGTTTATGACATCATTTACTTGTCCCCCAGAACGTTGATCAATAGCAATACAATTGAATCCTAATTTGTTCAACTTTGGAGCAATTTCTATGTATTCTCCTCTGCTCCATCTGGCTTGATGAAATAAAATAATAAAAGGGCTATCTACTGGATTTGAAGCATATAAATCAGCCGTAATTTCTAGTCCATCAGATGCTTTAAATGTTATCTTTTTTTGAGCAACTACTTGAAGTGTTAAAACTGTAAGTAAAAGTAAAACTAAATTTTTCATAATATTTTAATCTTTAAAAAGTGAATCAACAAATTCATATTTATTAAACACTTGCAAATCATCTATTCCTTCTCCAACTCCAATGTATTTAACAGGTATTTTAAACTGATCTGAAATTCCTATTACAACACCACCTTTAGCTGTTCCATCCAATTTGGTAATTGCAAGGGCATTTATTTCTGTTGTTAAAGAAAACTGTTTGGCTTGTTCATATGCATTCTGCCCAGTTGAACCATCTAAAACCAATAATATTTCGTGAGGAGCATCTGGAATAACCTTTTGCATTACCTTTTTTATTTTAGATAACTCATTCATTAAATTAATTTTGTTATGTAATCTTCCTGCAGTATCAATAATAACTACATCAGTATTTTTTGCTTTTGCAGATTGTAACGTATCAAATGCTACAGAAGCAGGATCAGCATCCATTCCCTGCTCAACAATAGGCACATCTACCCTACTCGCCCAAATTTTTAATTGATCAACTGCTGCCGCTCTGAAGGTATCTGAAGCTCCTAACATTACACTTTTTCCTTGTTGTTTTAATTGGTGTGCTAACTTACCAATCGTAGTAGTCTTTCCTACACCATTTACACCAACAACCATAATTACATAAGGATCTTCTTGCTCTGGAATAGAAAATTTTTCATACTTACCAGTATTATTTTCTTCTAACAAACCTGCAACTTCTTCCCTCAATACTTTATTTAATTCCGAAGTTCCTAGATATTTATCCTTAGCAATTCTAGCCTCAATTTTTTCAATAAAACGAAGCGTTGTGTCAACTCCTACATCAGACAATACCAATATTTCTTCTAAATTATCTAATACTTCAGCATCAACAGTGGATTTTCCCCCCACTGCTCTAGTAAGCTTCGAAAAAAAACTTTGCTTAGTTTTATCCAAGCCTTGATCTAAAACCTCTTTTTTTTCTTTAGAAAATATATTAAAAAATGCCATAGTTTGTTGAAAAAAAATCCCGTTCCGATAGCTATCGGAACGGGACAAATTTACACAATTGTGTGCTTATTTTTTAGCAAAAAAGTCGTTTACTTTTTCTTTAGTAACTATTCCTTCTTGGAAAGAATATGCTCCCGTTTTTTCTGACTTAACCATTTTAATAACTTTAGTTAAGTTCTTTCCAGCTTTTTGTAATGATGCAACCGTTTTCTTAGCCATTTCTTAAAAGTTTTATTTGGCATTTTCACTTCATGAAAATGCCTAAATTATTTAATTTCTTTATGTACAGTAACCTTTTTAAGAACTGGATTGTATTTTTTCAATTCCATCCTATCAGGTGTATTCTTTTTATTCTTAGTAGTAATGTACCTTGAAGCACCTGGCTTACCACTTGCTCTATGTTCAGTGCATTCTAAAATTACCTGAACTCTATTTCCTTTTTTTGCCATTTTCCTATTCTTTAATTTTTAAGGGACTGCAAATTTAGTAATTTATTTTTATCTGGCAATCTACCTTTAGATAATATTTACCTCTCTTTCTAGCTCAATTCCAAAGGTTTCTTTTACAGATTTTATAATTTCTGCAGATAAGTTAAAAATATCGCTTCCTTTTGCTCCTCCATAATTTACTATAACCAATGCCTGATTCTCATGAACTCCATAATTATCAATACGTTTTCCTTTCCATCCACATTTTTCTATTAACCAACCTGCCGCCATTTTAAAACTACCATCTGGTTGAGAATAATTTGGTGCATCAGCATAATCTTCTAAGATTTTATCTTTTTGTTCTTTAGGAACAATGGGGTTTTTAAAAAAACTACCTGAATTTCCTATTTTTTTAGGATCTGGTAATTTATTCGAACGAATATTTATTACAGCATTACTAACATTTTTAATGGATGGAGAAGAAATGTTCATTCGTTCTAATTCTTTTTCTATTGCTCCATAAGAAGTATTAATATCAGCTCTTTTATTTAACTTAAAAGTAACTGAAGTAATAAAATAGTTTCCTTTTTCTGAAGTCTTAAAAATGCTACTTCTATAGCCAAATTCACATTCTTCATTTGAAAATATTTTTATTGAATAATCCTTTAAATCAAAAGCTTCTACCTCAGTAATCAGATCTTTTACCTCAACACCATAAGCACCAATATTTTGCATTGGACTTGCTCCTACATTACCGGGTATTAATGATAAGTTCTCAATTCCTGCATAATTATTTTCAATGCAAAACAGCACAAACTCATGCCAGACTTCTCCGGCTCCAACTTTTAGCTGTATTTCATCGTTAGTTTCTTTAACAATATTAATCTCCTTAATATTATTTTTAATAACAATCCCATCGAAATCCTTAGTAAATAAGATATTACTACCTCCTCCTAAAATTAAAATTGGTTGATTATTTTCAATTAAAATTTCTTTTAATTCATCAATATCAGTTATCTCGACAAATTTTGAAGTAAAAACGTCAATTCCAAAGGTGTTGTATGATTTTAATGAAATATGTTCTTTGATTTCCATCGAAAACAAAAGTAGATAAAAGAATTAATTGAATGTATTATTTTTGGAGTAAAGCCACAGTATAAGCAGAAACACCTTCTTCTCTACCTTCAAACCCTAATCTCTCTGTTGTAGTAGCTTTTATTGAAATATCCTCTTCTTCTATTTCCATAGTTTCAGAAAGAACTTTTCTTATCCTATCCATATAGGGACTTATTTTAGGCTCTTGCAAAGCTATACTTGCATCAATATTTCCAACTGCAAAACCTCTAGTTTCTATTATTGACATTACTTTTCTAAGTAGTACTTTGCTATCTATACCTTCATATTGACCATCTGTTGGTGGAAAATGAAAGCCAATATCTCTCATATTAGCTGCACCCAATAATGCATCACAAATAGAATGAATTAAAACATCTGCATCTGAATGGCCTATTGTTCCTTTATCATGTTCAATTTTAATCCCTCCTAACCAAAAATCAGCTCCTTCTTTTAACTGATGAACATCATAACCAAAACCTACTCTAATTTTCATTCCCTCCTGAATTATCAGAATTCTTGTTTTGACTTTTAAATGCATCAAAATCAAACATTAATGAAAATCGAACTGTATTTGCTAAAGGGTTCTGTTGAGTTGTTGATATTAGGTAAGAAAAATCAATACTAAATACACTTAATTTTAATCCTGCTCCTACTGTAATATATTTTCTATTTCCTTTTGTAGCATGTTCATTGAAGTAACCAGCTCTAATAGCAAATTGTTTGTTATACCAATACTCCAAACCAGCGGAAATATTAAATTCTCTGAGTTCTTCTGAAAATCCTCCCGGTGCATCGTTAAACGATTGAAATATACCTGACACAATTGCTACATCAGGATCTTTTCCTGATTCTATTACTTGCTCGCCTGTTACTGGATCTAGTGGCAAAGGATTTCCATTATCATCTGTAGCATAAATAGGTGGTGTTGGCACCAAAAGCTTATTTACATCAGTTAATATTGAAAATGAGTTATAATCATCTAACACAAAAGTTAACGATTGTCCTAGTCTCATATTAATTGGAATAAAATCTTTAACAGCATCATTAGTATAAGAAATTTTTGCTCCAATATTGGAGATATTTAATCCCACATTAAAAATTGCATCTTGCCCAAAAAGCTCTGCTTCATCATTCGTATAATAACCTCCAACATCAACAGCAAAAGATTTTCCTGCCTGTGTGTTAGATCCTCCAACATCTATACCTCCCGTTAAATTAGAATAGATATAACGTATAGCTAACCCTCCTGAAAAACGATCTCCAAATTTTTGGCTATAACCAACATCAAAAGCAAATTCTGCAGGATTAAAATCTCCTATAGGATCTCCTATATCATTAGTAAATTTTATATCTCCTAAGGAAAAATACCTTAAAGAAGCTCCTATTGCGTTATTATCTCCTAGTTTTTTATATCCACTTACATAAGAGAGATTAATATCTGGAACTAATTGTCTTAACCATGGTGAATAAGAAACAGATACCCCCATTTCTTTCTCTACAAACGCTAATTTAGCAACATTCCAATGCATAGAATTTGCATCTGGAGATGATGCTACACCAACATCTCCCAAGGCCCCAGATCTTGAGTCTGGTGCAATTAATAAAAATGGAACTGCAGTGGTTATAGTATTTAATTGTAACGCACTTTGCTTTAATTCACTTTGCCCATTGACATTGACAAAAAAAGAAAACACTAACAATCCTGTAAATATTTTTTTCATTAAAATTCAATTAAAGAGTTTGCAAATATACGTTTTTATATAAAGCAAAACTGCATATTTCGACTTAGGAACGTCTTTTAGTTGTTTTTATTGTTACTACCTTAAAATAACTAGTTTTTCATATTTTTCCGCGACAGAAAAATTTTCAGTTCGTACTTTTAAGCGATAAACATAAACTCCTCTTCCAATTTTATCTCCATATTGGTCTAATCCATCCCAAGTTATTGAAGTGGATCTGAATCCTTCATTTAAAATATGTTTCTCCAACGTTTTTACTAATTTACCAGACACGGTAAAAATCTGTACTTGAGCAAAAATTTGCTTTCCTGGTTGATTATGCTCAAACCAAAATTCAGTATAAGTTGTAAATGGATTTGGATAATTATAAACTCTTTCTAAAGTAATATTTTTTGATTTTATAACATTAAATTCAATTGTTGCTTCTGATGAATTGTTGTAAACATCCCAAACTTTTAGCGTTAGTTTGTGCCTTCCTTCTTTAAGCTCAGTAAACGGAAAAGAAATTTTTCCATTTTGATAACTATTTAAATCCGCTTCATAAAATTCATTTAATATAAACGCTTCTTCAGTTTTATCATCAAGAATCGCAGTAATATCATGTCCAATTCCATTTCCTACCATATTAATCCCATGCACATCACTAATATTTGCTAGTAATATTGGATTCTCATCTGTAATACCACCAAAAACAAAATTTTCATCATTCATAAATAACTCTATTTCTGGCCCTGTATTATCTGCCTCAAAATTATCCGCTATCCCACCAATATAAAAGTCTGTATAATACCCGTTAGCGTCCTCCAATTGATTCTCAGCATAATAACTCAATTTCCCCTGTCCAAAATTGTAAGATATATCCTTGGGTACTACAAAGGAATATGAAAAATCTCCATTCTGAACACTCACTTTTCCTTTAAATAATTTGCTAGCTTGTAAATTAAATGTAAAAATACCATGTCCATCGTTGTTTAGCGTGCTAATTTGTTTTGGTTTATCAAAAACAACAGGTGAAACAACTCCATTAAAGTTAGTTAATTTGTTACCATTTTCATCTTGGACTTCTCCTTCAAAAGTAACTCTGCTAAGTGCCTTAATTGTATCCGATGTTGAGAGAGCTACCCCATTAATTTTAGTGGTTTTTACATCATATTTCGGGTAAGCTAACCTTAATGCTGGATCTCCTAATAAAGTAAAATTTCTACTATTAGTTCCGCTAGCATTAATATTTTTAGCTAGCATAAAAACTTCTCCCATAGTAGGCATTTTATTATTGATTTTGGTAAATGCTACATCATACACACTTTTATTTAATACTTTATTTGGAAGAGAAAAAACCAATCGAACTGTTGTTAATAAAGCAATACCTCCAGAAGAATTAAGCAATACAAGTTCACCTGCAGAAGTTCGTGAAGGATCATCCCACCTTGAGAATTCGCATGTTGCAGTAATAAATAGTGGGAAATTTGTAGTATTCTCCCAGTCATTTATTTGAGGTACTGTTAACACTCTTTCTACTGCCCATCCTACTTCTCCTCCATGACCGGTATAATTTACTATTAAGCTTCCATTTTCAACTGCATCAGTAATTGCTTGTTTTACATCAGGGTAACGTGGTCCACCTGGAGTTGATTCTTGTTGAAAGGCATCAAAATAAACTTTATTTGGGTTATAGGCTTTTTCATTCGTCTCAACAACTCCAGCTATTTCAACAGATTGAGACATGTGTTGATTAGCATCTTCATCATCTGCTACATATACAATTTTATTTCTCCAATCATCCATAGAAGAAGGTATATTATAATTTAGTATTTTACTAACAACGTTATCGGCTTCTTCCGTACTTTTAACACATAATCTACCGATAGCTACATCCATAAACTCAGTGCCAATCCATGTCCCCTCATTGAGGTCTAACAATCCATAATAATCATCAGAAACTAAAGATCCAATGACATCAATCGAATTTGGAGATTGATAACTTGGAATAAAATTTGTATTTCCAACTATTCGATTTTTATTATCATAAGATCCATCTCCAATAAACAATAAATATTTTGGAATTGATGCTACAGGGTTTCTCTCATACAACATTCTTACAAAATCTCTTATGGCTACAATATCTTGCGAACCTGATGAAAATTCATTATAAATTTGTTGAGGAGTTATCACAACAGTACTTAAACCATCTAAGTTAGAATGAAAATCCGCAATTTGAGTTGCCTGGCTTACAAAATTAGGGTGGCTCACTATTATCATATCAGCCTGTTGAATTGAGTGTATATTCTGATTATCGACAGTACCTATAGGGATGATTTGTGTATTATAATTAGTCGTAAATGCAACAAATTCCCTAAGAGAATCTGTTGAAAGGGAATAAGTTAAAGTATTTCCTGATAAATTATATTGTTGGTCTTTGACATTGAATGGATCTGTTATTTCCCACACTCTATCAACATTATTGGCACTCCCCAGCGTAAATGTTGATACATTACCTACCCCAACTGACTGAAGGTCTCTGAAAAATAATTGATCCCCAAACATAATTAAATTTCTTCTAACATTTAATTCTAACTCGTTTAACCAACCAATAGCATCAGTTGTAGGCTTATTGTAACTCACATTTACGTTAACCAAATCACTTGAGGGAGTAGTAGAAACTATTCCACTTCCCAAATTAGCAAACCTAGATTCAAAAGAAGATGTATTTACCAAACTTATTGATGTGTTCAAAGAAGCACTGCCCATTGTTACTGTGAAAACACTAGCTATATTAGCTCGAGCTGCTGCTGAAAAATTTAAAGATACAGGGTTTGTAACATCAATATTTGGAAAATTGAACACAAAATCATAATCTGTTTTAACATCAAAGACTTCACCAAACCATTTATCTCCTGATTTGATTAAATTAATTAAATCCTTTTCATAATAGATATAATCATTAAAAGAAGTAACTGTTGGTGTAGAAGAAGCCTGAGAAGTTTGAGTTAAAATTCTTTTAGCAGCTTCTCCCGTATTACTGAATGTTAAGAAATAATAAGTTGTATCACTGAACTTATTCATCTCATGTTCAAACAAAGCTGTTCCAGTATTATAATTCCATGTGTGAGGAGATTGCCCATAAAATAGAACATAATCGGTTTGATCAAAAGATCCATCAGCTTCTCCCTCAACATAAATAGCATTTTGCTGTAAATCGTCAGGTCTATAATCAGAATTCAGTGTAGGGAGCATTTTTCCGCCATTACCATACAATTTAAAGTTATTTGGGTTTAAATTGTCAACATCCATACCCAAATTTTTCAAAAACTGGTACGAAAGTTTAAAAATACCATCTTTTAATACCGCTATCTTATACCAATCCCCAGTTTCTAATACGGAATTAGTAGTGAATGCCTTATTGTTAGAAACATTTGTATAGTCTTTTTGAGTATTTACCTGTACTTTATATTTTATTACTCGTTGGTATTTGCCTCTTTGTGGATTATAAATTATTGGAGTGAAAATAATTTCACCATAATTAACTTTCCCACTTCTAGCATTCAAATAAGTTAAATTGATATCGTTTTCAATAAAATCTACTCCTGAAACTCCCTTTATATTCTTTTCATCAATGTCTTCATATTCAACATCAATAATATTAAGACTAATTATTTTCTCTTGATTTATTACTAATTGTTTAGAATATATGGGTAAAAAATCCTTTCGATCATCATATTTTATATTTTCAAATGACAAAAAAATCTTTGAATTTTCCTCATTTGTTTTAGAAATCAAATTTTCTTCCCAAATAATTTTTTCTTCAACAACAAGGTTACCAGAAATCAAGAATAATGGATTAACCAGAAAATAAATAAATATAAATTTTAAACACTTCATACAATATTTTAAACAAAATTAAGATTATTTAACGTATATTTACAGATTAAGTTTTACACAAAAACGAAACAAAAAGTCAATTATTGTTTTCATAAGTATATCAAATTATATACATTTGAAACTTGGCAAATGAGTTTTGCGTAGAAATATTTAAGAATAAAGGTAATATATGTTTAAAAGATTCATACTTAGAATAGGTGTTTTAGCCTTCTTTGCGTTAACTTTAGTTACCAAATTATTTGCTCAAGATCCAGAGTTTACGCAGTTTTATGCTAATCCTTTGTACCTTAACCCAGCTTTTGCTGGAACCGCTCATTGCCCAAGGGTTTCATTAAATTATAGGAATCAATGGCCAGGAATAAGTGGTTCATTTGTTACCACTAGTGCCTCATATGACCAACATGTTGACGCATTATCTGGAGGAATTGGTCTTCTTGTATGGAATGATAGAGCGGGAGAGGGAACGCTAACAACAACAAACATTAGTGGTATTTATTCTTATCAAATTCCTGTTACTAGGCGATTCTCTATAAAGGCAGGGATTCAGGGGACATATGCTCAAAAAAAAGTAGATTGGAGTAAATTAACTTTTGGTGATATGATTGACGCCAGGAGAGGCTTTATCTACACTACAAATGAAATACAACGAGATGAGCCAGCTAATTATGTTGATTTTTCTGCTGGAGTACTTGGTTTTAGTGAAAAATACTTTGTTGGTTTTGCAGTAAATCACTTAACCCAACCTGATGAGTCTGTAATTGAAGGGACAAGCCCTCTACCAAGAAAATTCACTTTTCATGCTGGTGCAGTGTTACCAGTAGAAAGCAAAGGAGAACCTGCTTCTTTATCCCCAAATGTATTAGTTCAATTACAACAAGATTTTTTACAAATTAATTTTGGTATGTATTTTTCTAAAGGGCCAATTATAGGGGGACTTTGGTACAGAAATTCAGATTCATTTATTGCTCTGATTGGTTTCCAAACAGGAATTTTAAAATTTGGATATAGTTATGACATAACTGTCTCTAAACTTACTAATACTACTGCCGGATCACATGAATTTTCAACAGGTTTACAATCGAACTGTAAACCTGCTGAGAATTCATGAGAACCAGCAGTCGTGTTCGTTAATTTTGATACAGTTATATCATAACTATATCCAAATTTTAAAATTCCTGTTT
>JAJCYN010000063.1 GCA_029262915.1 Flavobacteriales bacterium | reverse complement strand
TTATGAAAAACAAGATTTTAACACTCGTTTGTGCTACATTAATAAGTATTTCATTTGTAAATGCACAAACATTAAAAGTAGATGTAACTAAAAGTAAAGTTCATTGGAAAGGAACTAAAAAAACTGGCGAACACAGTGGGTTAATTGCTATTAAGAATGGTAATATAATAATGAAAGACGGAAAAATTGTAGGTGGAGAAATAATAATAAATATGAAAGGGATTACAATTTTAGATACAGAGGATGAAGACGACCAAAAAGATATAATCAAAGATATTAGTAATGAACAATTTTTTAATGTGGCAAAATTTCCAACTGCAAAAATTGAAATAAAAGGAGTTTTTGATGGAATGCTATTGGGTATTTTAACAATAAAAGGAATTTCTAAACGAACAACTTTTAAAACAACCTATAAAATGGTAGGAGGAAAACTTATAGCAAATACGATTACATTTTCTATTGACAGGCAAAATTGGAAGTTAAAATTTAGTAATTGGTTTAAAGAGAATGTACTGGATGACCCACTTCAATTTAAAGTACACATCGAAGCAAAATAATTATTACAAATATATTTGATAGGTTTTGAATCTTATGTCTTAAAATCTATTAGTCTTAAAATCTAAAAAAATGAAAGCATCCGATTTATTTATAAAAGCATTAGAAAACGAAGGAGTAGAATACATTTTTGGGATTCCTGGTGAAGAAAACCTAGATATGTTAGACTCGATGAAAGGTTCTAAAATTAAATTAATATTAACCAGACATGAACAAGGAGCTGGTTTTATGGCAGCTACCTATGGCAGGTTAACTGGTAAACCTGGAATTTGTATGGCAACTCTTGGACCTGGAGCCACTAACTTCACCACACCAGCAGCTTATGCTCAATTAGGAGCAATGCCCATGATGATGATTACAGGACAAAAACCCATTAAAAAATCAAAACAGGGTCGTTTTCAGATTGTAGATATTGTTGAGTTAATGAGACCAATAACAAAATATACACGCCAAATTGTAAACGGAAATAAAATTGGGTCTATGGTTAGAGAGGCATATAGTTTGTCTATTGAAGAGCGACCTGGAGCAGTTCATTTAGAATTACCTGAAGACATCGCTGCTGAAGAATGTGATGACAGAATATTTAACGTAGTAGGTCATAGAAGACCTGATGCAGATGAAATGGCAATTCAAGAAGCTGTGCAACTGATAGAAGCAGCAAAAATGCCTTTATTGTTGATTGGTGCTGGAGCTAACAGAAAAAGAACAAGCCAAGCATTAGAAGCTTTTATCAAGAAAACAGGAATTCCATTTTTTAATACTCAAATGGGAAAAGGAGTAGTAGATGAACGTCATCCAAAGTTTTTGGGAACAGCAGCATTATCTGATCACGATTTTTTACATTGTGCTATAAACAGAGCTGATTTAATAATTAATGTTGGTCATGATGTAATTGAAAAACCACCATTTTTTATGGAAGAAGGTGGTACAAAAGTTATTCATATTAACTTTTTTGCAGCTCAGGTTGATGAAGTTTATTTCCCTCAATTAAATGTAATAGGAGATATTGCTTCATCGGTTATTCATATTGCAAAACATATTAAGGATTGTAGTAATTGGGATTTGTCATATTACGGCAGAATAAAAGAAGAAGTGGAAAGCCACTTAACAAAGTATTCAGAAGATCATCGTTTCCCTATTTTACCACAACGTTTGGTTCATCTTATTAGAGAAGAATTAGATGATGATGGAATTGTAACATTGGATAATGGAGTGTATAAAATTTGGTTTGCTAGAAATTATAAATGCTATAAACCTAACACTTTATTATTAGATAATGCTTTGGCAACTATGGGAGCAGGATTACCTTCTGCAATGTTGGCAAAATTGATTAATCCAAATAAAAAAGTAATTTCCGTTTGTGGAGATGGAGGTTTTATGATGAATTCGCAAGAATTAGAAACAGCTGTTCGATTAGGGTTGAATATGGTTGTTATTATTTTAAATGATAGTGCATACGGAATGATAAAATGGAAACAAGAAGGAATGGGATTTGATAATTTTGGGTTAGATTATAAAAATCCAGATTTTGTAAAATATGCAGAGAGCTATGGTGCTATAGGACATCGACCAACATCAGATGAAAACTTTAAAGAGGTCTTGTCAAAATGTTTAAATATGGATGGTGTTCACGTAATTGATTTGGCAGTAGATTACTCATTGAATCATTCCATTTTAAATGTATTGTTAAAAGAGAAAACTTGTATATTGTAATTTCAGAAAACAGAAGATAGAAAAAAGAGACTAGATTTTTTGTCTATTTTCTTTTCTCTAACATCTAAAACATAAAAAATGCTAAAAGTACTATCACCATACGA
The DNA here is from genome assembly GCA_029262915.1 of Flavobacteriales bacterium. GTDB lineage: Bacteria > Bacteroidota > Bacteroidia > Flavobacteriales_E > Vicingaceae. The sequence goes on along the minus strand of JAJCYN010000063.1, from coordinate 1,130 downwards.
TCAAAGATTAATAAAAGAAATTCCCGTAGTAGGAAAAGCAGAAGTTGAAAAAGCATTGGCAACTGCTTACGAGTTATTTCAAAACCAATCCAAATGGATTCCTGCTCATAAGCGAATTGAAATTTTAGAGCGAACGGCTGAAATAATGAAAACTCGAATTGAAGAATTAACAAAAACTGCAGCTCAAGAAGGAGGTAAACCCTATGTAGATTCTAAAGTTGAGGTGCTAAGAGCAATTAATGGTGTAAAATTAGCTGCAGAACATATTGGACAATTAAAAGGAGAACAAATTCCAATGGGGTTGACCAAAGCCTCCGAAGGAAGGTTGGCTTTTACAACCAGAGAACCAATAGGAGTTGTTTCATCCATAAGTGCATTTAATCATCCATTAAATTTAATTATTCATCAATCTGTTACAGCAATTGCAGCAGGTTGCCCAGTTATTATAAAACCAGCAATGACAACACCATTATCGTGTTTGGTATTTGTTAACATTTTGATTGAAGCAGGTTTGCCCGAAGGCTGGTGTCAGGCAATAATTTGTGAGAACGAAGCAGCAGAACAATTGGTAATTGATGAAAGAGTGAATTACTTTTCATTTATTGGTTCAGCAAAAGTCGGTTGGTATTTAAGATCAAAATTATCAACTGGGACAAGATGTGCATTAGAACATGGAGGAGCAGCTCCTGTTATTGTAGAACAAGATGCAGATTTTAATGAAATGTTACCTTCTCTATTAAAAGGAGGTTTTTATCACGCAGGTCAGGTTTGTGTGTCTGTACAAAGAGTATTCGCTCACGAAAGTATTTGTGAAAATTTAGCCAATCAATTAGCTGAAATGGCAAGTAAATTAGTTGTTGGAAATCAGATGAATGAAAAAACAGAAGTTGGCCCACTTATTTTACCACGGGAAGTGGACAGAGTTGAAGAATGGGTAAATGAAGCCATTGAAGCTGGAGCGAAAGTATTGTGTGGAGGTAAACGAATTTCTGATACTTGTTTTGAACCAACTATTTTACTGAATCCGCCTCTTAATGTTCGTGTTTCTACATCAGAAATATTTGGTCCAGTTGTTTGTGTTTATTCTTATTCTGATAGGGAAAAAGCAATTGAAATAGCTAATAGTTTGG
>JAJCYN010000062.1 GCA_029262915.1 Flavobacteriales bacterium | reverse complement strand
CCTTCAGACGAACGATTAAAAAATATAAATGGAACTTATAACAAGGGCTTGTCTGAAATATTAAAATTAAACCCAATTACTTACCACTATAAAAATGTTGGAGAACGAGTTTTTAAACAAGAAATACTAAAAACAGAAGCCATTGGTTTTAGTGCACAAGAAGTTCAAAAAATATTTCCAGAAGCCGTTGGTGTAGATGCTGATGGTTATTTAAACTTGGATTTACACGCTGTTTTTGTTGCTTATGTAAATGCTATTAAAGAGCTTGCTAATCAAAACACTAACCAACAACAAATTATAGAGGGCTTAAAAGTAGAAAACCAAAACCAACAATCTCAGAATAACAATTTAAAAGCAGAGGTAAAAACATTAAAAGCAGCAATCGAAGTTCGATTATTGTTATTAGAAGAACTACTAAAAACAGCCCAAAAATAGATAGCTATGAATAAACAACTAAAAATAACAACAATAGTATTTATAACTTTCCTTTTTGTATTTCCAATGTTCAACTTGAGTGCTCAAAACATAGGAATTAATTCAACAGGTGCAGTACCAAATGCTTCCGCTGGTTTAGATATAGATTTTACAAATAAAGGAGTATTGGTTCCTCGAATTGCATTGACTGGAATTAACGATGCTGCAACAATTGCTATACCAGCAACGAGCCTACTAATTTACAATACCAACATTGCTTTGCCTAATGGTGTTGGATATTATTATAACTCAGGAACGCCAGTTGCACCAATAGGGATTCGATTTATGACAGGAGGAGCTCCAAGTAATGATTGGACATTATTAGGTAATGCTGGAACTACTCCAGCCACTAATTTTATTGGAACGACTGATGCTCAAGATTTTGCAGTATATACTAATAATATTGAAAGAATGAGAGTTCAATCTGGAGGAAATGTTGGTATTGGAACAACCGTTCCATCCCAAAAACTTAATGTACAAGGAAATGCTTTAATAAGTGATACTTTATATGTAGGAACAACATCAAGAGCACTTTATCGATCTGGTGTAAATTCATTACAATTGTCTGCGGCAGAAGGGGTTCATATAGATTTAGATGACAATATAAATAGTAGTGATGAATTTACAATTACGCACGAAAAACAAAAAGATACACTTTTTATAATTCTTGATGCAAATGGTAATACTGGAATTGGCACACCTTCTCCAAGTGAAAAATTAGAAGTGAACGGGCACATTAAAATGGATGCAATTACCCCACGAGTTATATGGAATAGCTCGGGTGCAGCTATAAATAATAGAAGATGGTATATGTGGGCACTTAATGATGCTTTACGAATCCAAGCCATTAATGATGGCGGTGCTGGAGGGGGAAATATATTTGATTTTAAAAGGGTAGGAAATCAAATTTCATCTTTTCAAGGATTGCAGGCAGGGAATCCTTGGTTTACAATCGATAATTCTTTACAAAGTGTTGGTATTGGAACAACAACACCAATTGGAAAACTTGATTTGGATGGTACAGGTTCTAATCTTTTTTATTTGGGGAGAAATAATGTAAACAGTAGAATTATAGCCAGTGATGGAACAGATTTAATGTTTAAACCCCCTATCGATGGAAGTAATATTAGATTTATGGATGGGAATACGATAAATTCATTAGATGTTGTAGTTGCTTCAGATGTGACGTTAAGTGTTAATACACCTTTAGCCACAGGAGGTGATTTAATTATGATAACTGATCCTATAGCAGGAAATGCTGGAAATTTTATTTTTAGAACTGGAGCCGCAAGTGCTGAGCGTATGCGAATTAATGGAGCAGGTAATGTTGGTATTGGAACAACAGGTCCCACAGCACTACTTAGTGTAAATGGAGCAGTGAATAATACTACAGGGGTATGGGCTATATTTTCGGATAAACGAATAAAAACAATAGATGCTGATTTTACAGATGGTTTAGAGGTAATAAAAAAGATAAATCCTGTAAAATTTCACTACAATAAAAACGCACCATTTTATTCGGATAAACAACAAATTGGTATTGTAGCCCAAGAATTAGAAAAAGTAGCCCCTTATATGGTTAGTCAAATAAATTACGAAGATATAACAGATTTACGCGAGGTAAACTCTCAAGCATACATCTTTTTATTAATAAATGCTATCAAGGAACAACAACAAATTATTGAAAATCAAAAAATAGGTATAGAAAGTTTAAAAACGGCAAATAAGAATCAGCAAATTGCTAATCAACAAACTAACCTTAGATTAAAAACTTTAGAAGAATTTTTGCAAACTGCTAAGAAGTAAGAAACTACAAATATAATTATCCTCCACCCATACCACTGAGTTATTATATTCACTTGACTACTGACATTTACAACAATTAGGGTTTTAATTATAGTTATGATGTAACTACATTTATTGTTCATCTGATTTATAATTTTAGTTATGAAAAAAAACTTCTTAACACTGAGCTTATCCCTAATTACAATTATAGGATTTTCTCAAAACGTAGGTGTCAACGCTACAGGTGTCGTACCTAATGCCTCTGCAGGTTTAGATATTAATTTTACCAATAAAGGGTTACTAGTCCCTCGTATTGCATTAACAGGAATTAACGATGCAGCAACAATTGCTATACCAGCAACAAGCTTATTAGTTTATAACACTAATGCTGGTTTACCAGATGGAGTTGGTTATTACTATAATTCTAACACTCCAGTTGCTCCTGTTTGGATAAGATTAACTACTGGTGCTGCAAGTAATGATTGGACTTTGCTTGGAAACGCAGGCACTAATCCGGCAACAAATTTTATTGGCACCACTGATGCACAAGATTGGGTGGTAAGAACTAGTAATTTGGAAAGAATGAGGATAACTTCTGGAGGAAATTTCGGTTTTGGTTTATCAATTCCTGCTCGTAAATTTCATTTTCACGATGCAGTTGGTGCTGATGCTTATATAGCATTAACAACTTCAACTTCTGGATTTGCTCCTGGAGATGGTATGGAATTTTCTTCTAATTCAGATCTTGGTGCAAACCTTTGGAATTGGGAAAATGGATATATAAGATTAGGGACTAATAATACGGAAAGGATGAGGGTGCTTTCTGGGGGAAGTGTTGGAGTTGGTTTAACAACATCTTCAAGTGCCGAAGTGCCAGTTTTATTTACAAATTCTAGATCTTCAATAGAAGGGACTAATCCAAGATTAATTTTGTACGAAACGGATCAAGCTGTTGATAATAAAGAATGGGACATATGGGCTACTAATGGGGAGTTAGCTATAGTTGCTTCTCAAGATATTGCTGGTGGAAGTGGTGGGAATTCTTTTCGTTTTTTACGTGCAAATCAACAAGTTCAATCTTTTCGAGGATTCATTTCTGGAAATCCTTGGTTTACCATTGATAATTCATCACAAAGAGTAGGAATTGGAACAACAACACCTCAAACAAAACTTGAAGTATCTGCTAACTCTTCACAAGGAGTTATGTCAACAAGGCTTTTAAGTGGAGTCGGTAATAATATTGGCGGGTACGCATTTTCCGGGTTAAATAGTTCTAGTTCGGTAGTAATTTATGGAACGATTCAAGCTATTATTAAAGGAAATTCTCCAGGTTCTGAAAATGGAAGATTAGATTTTTACACAAGAACAGGGGGCGGATTAACAAGAAAAATGGTAATAAATGAGTTTGGTGATGTAGGTATCGGAAATTTTAATCCATCAGTTGCTCCTGGAGCAAAATTAGAAATACTAGGAGATATTAAAATTGTAGATGGTACCCAAGGAGCTGGTAAAGTATTAACTTCTGATGTAGCAGGTTTAGCCAGTTGGCAAGTTCCTGCTGGTGGTGGCGGAAGTGGTTGGGATTTAACAGGTAATTCAATTGCTGCTACCGATTTTATTGGAACTACTAATTCACGTGATTTCGTAATAAAAACTAAAAATATAGAAAGAATGCGAATTACTCAATTTAATGGAAGTGTAGGAATCGGAACAGCATCGCCCTCCTCTTTTGTAAATATAGTTAATGCTTCAACCAATACGAATGATGCGCTTAGTGTAATTAACAATTCTACTTTTGGGGGTACACGAACAGCCAATTTTAGCAATATGTACGCTTCAGAATTTGCTCAAACAGGCGTAGTTTATGTTAACCGACAAAACAATGGCAGATTAATAAAATTTACCGTTAACAATACCCTACAAGGAGATATTACAGTTTCGGGAGCTACTATTAGTTACAATGCCTTTACAGGTTCTCACTATGGATTTATAAATAATAAAGCAACCGAAAAAGAACTTAGTACAGGATTGTTAATGTCTATGACAGGTAATAATACCTACTTAAATAACGATCCTGAAAGTGAAATTATTTATGGTATCAAAATTACAAACAAAGCTAATGACCCTTCAACATTGGGAGCTTATTTAAGTTATTCGCAAACAGATAGTGCTACCAATACCGATATTCAATTGATAATGGCAGTAGGTAATGGAGTAATGTGGGTAGTAGATAATGGAGAAGATATCCAAATAGGTGATTATTTAATTTCTTCTACCGTAGAGGGGCATGCAATGAAAGATTTACAACAATATGAAACAAGTTATGTAGTAGCAAAAGCAGCAGAACTAATTAATTGGAAAGAAGTTTCAAAAAATATCAATGGAGTAAAACATAAAAAAATATCAGTTTTATTTGAAGTATTTAAACAAGAGAATTTAGCCATAAAAATAAATAATCAACAGAAAAAAATTGAAAAACAACAAATAGAATTAAACATTATTAAAGTAGAAATTAATCAAAATAATATAAGGCTTAAAACGCTAGAAGAATTTTTAAAAACGGCAAAAAAATAACTTAACTTGACTACTGACTTTTTTTTTTTTTTTGTTTATTATATATAGTAAAAGAAACCGACTTTTACTGTAAACTAACTTATAAAATTTTATGAAAAAAGTACTTTTTACCCTTAGTTTATCCATTGTTTCATTTATGGGGT
>JAJCYN010000061.1 GCA_029262915.1 Flavobacteriales bacterium | reverse complement strand
TTGAAAAGGGCATTGAGCTCGGTAAGGATAATGATGTAGGATATTCAAGAAATGAAGTTCATTGTGCGAACTGTGGAGGGCATTTAGGACATGTTTTTGAAGATGGTCCTAAACCCACAGGGCTGAGGTATTGCATTAATTCTACTTCTTTAAGTTTTAAATCAGAATAACATTATTTTTTTCTAGGGTCAATAAACACTCTTTTTACTTTAGGCTCTTTTTTCACTTTTTTCTTCTTTTTCTGTTTATTTTCATGGAAAAAATAGCGAATATCTATCGTTAAATAATTTCCTGTTAAGTCAAAAATTGCTTCTTCAGTTCTCTTTCCATTTTGTCCCTTATAAGTAACAAACGATGTAAAGATTTTAGAAAAAGGGCGATGCAGAGATGCACCTATATATATATATCCACTTTTTTCTGTCCTATACTCCCAACCTAAATTTGCCAATAAACTAGGCTGCACCCAAAATTTTCGATTTACAGCGTTTGAAAAATATTCAGCTTCAACAAATAATGGTGTGGGATAAATATCAAAAGATGCTCCACCTGCAACATTCATAAACATATTTCTACTTAAACGAACATATACTAAGCCCAACACTGGAATTTCATAGTTTACAATACTAAAGTCTGAATTACCAGAAAATGAAGAATCTGGATCATTAATTGTTAAATCATAATTTCTCTTTAAAAAATTAACTCCCGTTTCTAATGAAAGTGATTTTGTAAGTCCTTTTCTTATTACCATCCCAAAACTCAAACCAAATTTTGGCTGATTAATGTATTGAATATTATTTTGATTTTCCTCTTGCCTTCCAGCATCAAAAAATTCTATAGGAATTATTGGCTTTATTTGAACCCCAAAGGTAGTGACCTTTTCTTGAGAGAACAGTTTAGGAATAAAAACTAACAATGCTATTACGTATATAATAACTTTCATTTACCTACCCTCATTGTTCGTTAATATCACATAGAACTCGCAATAGCCATTCTTCTTGTGAAAAAGTTTATCACACTACTTTTATACTACAGAGTGTTTTACAAAACTAATATTTTACCTTAATATTGTTAATCTTAATTTAATTAAAGGTGTTTATGAGAGGGAAATTAATCCTTCTAGTGTCAATCCTTAATAAACAAAAAAGCCCTGCACAATGTACAAAGCTTTTCTACTTATCTGTGGGCGATGAGGGATTCGAACCCCCGACCCCCTCGGTGTAAACGAGGTGCTCTGAACCAACTGAGCTAATCGCCCGAAAGCGGATGCAAATATATATTAAATCTAATTTATAGCAAGTATTTAATTAAAAATTATTCTCTGATAATTTCTGCTCCCATTTCCATGCAGACAACATCATATCATCCAGATTCATTTTTGGACTCCATTTAAGAATTTTTTGTGCTTTTTCATTATTGGCATAAATTGCAGCGACATCTCCTTCTCTTCTGTTTCCAATTTTATAATTCAACTTTTTATTGCTTACTTTTTCAAAAGCATTAATTGCTTCCAAAACAGTAACTCCAACTCCTGTCCCTAGGTTTATTATGTCGTGCGGTTTTTCAACATCTTTAGTTAAAAGGTACTGTAATGCTAATACATGTGCATTTGCGATATCACTCACGTGTATGTAATCCCGAATACAAGTCCCATCTTTGGTTGCATAATCATTACCAAAAACGGTTAAACAATCTAATTTCCCTATTGCAGTTTGCGTGATAAAAGGAACTAAATTATTGGGTTTAGTACTAGACAATTCTCCGTTTAATCCACTAATATGTGATCCTACAGGGTTAAAGTAACGCAATGAAATTGCTTTTAACCCTTGGTTTACTTTTATAAAATCATCAACCATAACTTCCCCTATCTGTTTAGTATAAGCGTAAGGAGATTCTGATTTCGATAATTTACTATTTTCCGTAACAGGTAATTCTTCCACATTACCATAAACAGAACAAGAAGATGAAAAGATTAAACTTGGAATATTAAATTTAGTCTGGCATTTTAAAATATTATTTAATGAGTTAATATTATTATCATAATACATTAAGGGATTATCAACAGATTCTCCTACAGCTTTAAAGGCTGCAAAATGAATAATTCCTTCTATATCGGGGTTCTCATTAAAAACACTCTCTGTTTCAGATAAATTTCTCAAATCAACATCATAGTACTTAATATCCTTGCCTGTAATTTCTTTAATTCTGCTATACGTATTCTCAGATGAATTGGAATAATTATCTATTGAAATTACTTCCCAATCCGTATTTTCAATAATTTCTATTATAGTCTGTGAGCCAATATAACCAGCACCTCCTGTAATTAGTATTTTCATTCGTAAAATTTAGATATCAAAAATAAGAATTATAATTTGGCATCAGAATTTATAAATCCATACTTTCGTGTAAGAGATAGTTACTAAAATGAGTGAATACGACCAATTTACAAAATGTTTAATTACCGGAAAACAGGACTTATATCCTTTAAGCGGGTATGAAAAAGATTATTTAGTTAAAAGTAAATCCAGTCAATTTGTATTTTCCTCACGCATTCCTACTGAAAAAGAAATATTAGATCATTATAACAATTACCCTATTGGCTATAATTCCGAATCAGACATAACTAGAATTAGAATTAATGAATTGTTAGATGGGTTTGAAAAATTTAGAGAAACCAATAATTTGCTAGATGTTGGTTGCGGTCCAGGTTTGTTTTTAATTGAAGCAAAAAAAAGAGGGTGGAATGTTTTCGGGACTGAATTCACCGACAATCAAATTAACTATTTAAAAGAAAAGGGAGTCAATACTTTTCAAGGTAAATTAACTCCTACTAGCTTTGCTCCTGAATCGTTTGATGTAATTATATCAAGTGAAGTATTAGAACATATTAATAACCCTATTGAAGAAATGGGGCTATTTAATTCCTTTTTAAGAAAAGGTGGTTTAACTTATATAACTACCCCAAATTTTAATGCAATTGAACGCTATTTGCTTAAAGGAACTTATAATGTTATAGAATACCCTGAGCATTTATGCTATTATACTCCAAAAACGATTGACTTACTTTTAATTAAAACAGGGTTTAAAAAGGTGGAAATTAAAACTACAGGAATAAGTATTGCTCGTATTAAGAATAGCTTAAAAAAAGAATCTTTCGATCACGAGAATAACATTAATAATGATGAAGAATTAAGACAATCTTTAGAAAAAGGCTACAAAAAACAACTTAAGAATTTTATTAATTGGCTGCTAACAACATTTAAAGTTGGTAATTCTATGAAGGTCTGGTATGTGAAAAATTAAAAATAGGTTAAATGAAAACACTTCTTGCCATAACTACTGCTAATCAATTAGATTACACTATTAAAATAATTGAAAGTATAAGGGAATATAATATGGATTTTGTTGATGTTGTAATTTTTGACGATGCTTCAAATGATGGAACTATTAATTGGTGTAAAGAAAACGGTGTAGAAATTATAACTAAAAATAAATCAGAAGGGTTAACAAATAGTTGGAATTTGGCTTATA
>JAJCYN010000060.1 GCA_029262915.1 Flavobacteriales bacterium | reverse complement strand
TCAGATAAAATTTTACTGTCTTCAACAATCAATATCGTTTTCATAGGCTTCATTTTCGATTACTACATTATAACAAATGATACTTGAAAAGTACTACATTTTATTTCATTTGAATGAGCCTCTTCTAAATAATTATTGATTTTCCAAAAATGAGAAAGCATTCTATTTATGAGAATAATGACTAGAACATTAGAATCAAATAAACACCATTAATTACTGAATGTCAGACAGTTAATTATGTTGGCATCAATTTGTATAACCCATCCGAAAATAAATTATGATGGCAAATAAAAAAATATTAGTAATAGATGATGACTCAAGTATAAGAATGTTATTGAATCATCTTTTAAAAAAGGATTATAGCATCAAGTTGAAGGAAAACGGATATGATGCACTATTATATCTTCAGGAAGGAAATGTTCCTGATATGATTATCTCTGATTTGTCAATGCCTAAAATGAATGGCTACGATTTTTTAGAAAATATTAGAGCAAGTAACTTTTTTAATAATATTCCCCTAATAGTATTGTCTGCTAAAGAAAACAGTAGTGAACGCATTAACTGTTTACAAAAAGGAGCAGACGATTATATGGTTAAACCATTTAATCCTGAAGAATTACGAATTAGAGTTACCAACCTATTTAAACGTGTAAAAAAGATTATTTAAAATGAGATCAATACTATATATCGGAAATAATGAAAATTTTAAAAGTGATTATGGATTCAATAGTAATCTTATTGATAAAATTGAACAAAAAAATAATGGATTATTAGCATATGATTTTTTAAGTAATACCACCTATTTACCTCACATTGTTTTTTGTGAGAATACTACATCAGGCATAGAAGCCTCCCAGCTTTTTAAATTACTGAGATCTAACAAAAAATTTGATCGCATCGTTTTTATTTTATTGAATGGTAAACTCACCAAAAAAGAAGCGATTAACTTTATAAAGAACGGAGTTGACGAGGTTATTGAAAAACCATTTAAACTAAAAACCCTTTCAGTGAGACTTAACTTCTTAATAAGCTATCGAAGTTTGAGCAAAAAAGAAAGAAGAAGTTCTAGGATTAAACCTGCTTACAGACTGGGTATCGTTAAACGAGCTTTTGACATCATAGTCGCAATTGTTGCATTAGTTCTTATCTCTCCTGTTCTTCTTTTAACAATTATTGCTATAAAAATAGAATCAAAAGGACCATTATTTTATGCTTCTAAAAGAGTTGGTACAGGGTATCAAATTTTTGATTTCTATAAGTTCAGATCTATGCATATTAATGCTGATAAAAAGCTAAAAGACATTAAAAATTTAAATCAATATGCAAGCAATGAACCTCAGAAAATAGATAAGGAATGTCCAGACTGTTCTTCAATTGAATCTTGTTCGCCAATCTTATTTGTAGACGGTAAAGAGATTTGTGAAAACCATTACCTCAGATTAAAAAAAGCAGAGGACGAAGGAACGTTCATTAAAATTAGTGATGATCCCAGAGTTACTAAAGTGGGGAAGTTTATTCGGAATACAAGCATAGATGAACTTCCTCAACTTATTAATGTGTTAAAAGGAGATATGTCTATTGTAGGGAACAGACCATTGCCATTATACGAAGCAGAACTTCTTACTTCTGATAATTGGGCTGAACGTTTTATGGCTCCAGCAGGAATAACCGGATTATGGCAAGTAGAAAAACGAGGAGGCGGAGAAATGAGTGAAGAAGAAAGAAAACTCTTAGACAATAAATACGCAAAACAACATTCATTTTTTTATGACATAAAATTGATTTTAAGAACAATACCTGCTTTACTACAAAGCGAAAATGTATAACTAATAAAAAATTTAACTTGACTAACTACAACCAACATAAGATTTTAGGCTTTTTAGTAGGCTTATTTCTGATAAGCAATACTTTTTGTGTGGCACAAATAGATACAGTAGTAACTTCAATAAAGTTACCAGCTCTTGCAACACTGATAGATTCCGCATACAATAATTCGCCATTACTCCAATCTCAAGAACTGTTAGTTCATCAAAAAAAGATACTCACCAACATTCAAAAAAAATCGTGGTTAAATTCCTTATCACTCAATAGTAGTTACTCGAGGGGAACAAACAATGCTCAAACTGAAGGAATTGTAATTCCTACCTACACAAAAACTTCCTCAGATTGGTACAATACCGGTCTGTCATTTAACATTTCACTGTCCACTATTTTGAATAGAAAAAATATTATTTCAATTAGCAAAATAAATTATGAGATTGAGAAAAATAATTTGAAAGAAGGTAAAAAAGCCTTACGAAAACTAATTCTTAACCTATACACGGAGGTGTTATTGAATGAAAAAATATTAAAAATTAGAAATGATGCTGTTACCATTTCCAATATGAATTTTAGCTATGCCGAAATCGAATACAAAAACAATTCAATAACTCTTGCTGATTTTACTAGAATACACGAAGCAAATATTAAATCAAACATTTTTTACGAAGAATCAAAACGAGATTATTGGGTATCTATAGCCATTTTGGAAGAAACTGTAGGTATTAAACTAAGATAGAACTATGAGCTTATTATCATTCATACGATTATTAATAAACCACTTCAAAATATTGTTGGTTATGCCAATTATTGTTGTGGCAATGATTCTGATATTTATGAATGACAAACAAAGCAATTACGTTACCACTACAACGCTTTATACAGGATTTGCTTCTGGATATTCACTAAAAAATAGTGATCGTAGAGACTTTTATGCCATAAAAACAAAATTTGACAACCTTTTTGAGAACATTAAATCAAGAACAACAAGGGAGGAAATAATATTAAAAACATTGGCATTTTATTTAGCTCAAGATACCATTATCGAAAAAGATATGTCAGTTTATAATCAGTTAAAATTTGTAGTGTTAATCCCAGAAGAATTACTTAAAAAAGTAGTTGTTAAGAATAATGAACTTAAGACTTATGAAAATTTATCGAACTATTACAAGCAAAATTTCAATAATGAAATCTATTACATTCTTAATTCAGCTGAATCTCCTTTTATCAATTATTTTGGATTGGAACAATTATCCTCAATTGAAGCAAGGCAAGAAGGAACTAGCGATAGAGTTTTAATAAGCTATGAAACAACTGATCCTGGTATTTGTTTTCATACCACAAGAATAGCTTTAGAAGTAATAATGAGTGATGTAAAAACCATTAAATCTGCCGAATCTGATGATGTGGTTAACTACTTCTTACAAGAATCAAAACTAGCTCACTTAAAATTGGATCAAGCCGAAGCAGAATTGAGCCAATTAATGACCAAACACAACGTAATTAACTATTACGAGCAAACAAAATGGTTGGCTTCTAGGAAAGAAGATTTTGAAGTAGCTTATCAAGGAGAGAAACTAAAGCTTGCTGCAGCTCAAGCTGCTGAAAAGGAAGCCGCACATAAAATGGGGATTGGTAAAGGTCTTATTTTAAAGAAACAAGAAGTTTTTGAGATGAGACAAAAGTTAAGAGCGCTCTCTTCAAAAATTGCATTTATAGAAATTAATGAATCAATTCAACTAGAAACTGATTCCAATAGTTCCGAAAACACGAATAAGCTAAAAAATGACTTAGTAAAATACAACAAACAATTACTTGGTTTAAAAGAGGACTTACAACTTAAAGTAGAACAACTGTACCATATGGGGCAAACTTCAACTGGGATTAAAATTGAAAATATAGCAACAACTTGGTTAGAAGCAGTTATTGCCGTTGAAGAGTATTCTGCCCGAATTAATCAATATGTTGTGTTTAATAAAGAGTTTGAAATTACCTATACCGAATTTGCAAACCTTGGTTCACAAATAAAGCAAATGGAACGAAAAATATCTGTGTTAGAAAAAGACTATTTAGATCTATTGGCAAGTGTAAATGATTCGAAATTAATAAAGCAAAACATTGCAATGTCAACCAACTTAAAAATAGTTGATCCTCCATTTTATCCTGTTAATGCTGAAAAATCAAAAAAAAGAATGATAGTAATACTTGGTGCATTAGCAGGGTTTATCATCACTTTAAGTATCCTGATTTTACTAGAGTTTTTAGATACCACCATAAAAACACCAGAAAGAGCTAAGGAACTTACAGGGTTATATTTAGCTGGAGGGTTTCCATTATTGACCAAGAAAAAAATCCCACAATACAGGAGCTTGTATAGTTTATTAACTAATCAACTGGCTACTTATATTAATTACAATTACTACCAAGTAAAAGGAAAAAAAGATCCTTTTGTTGTACTATTTTTTAGTACTAGAAAGAAAGAGGGGAAAACACAACTCTGCCAATTAATTGCTCGAGATCTAAGAATTGCAGGTGAACCAACCTTAGTTATTTCTCCTAAATCTGCTGAGCAAGAAAATTACTTTCTTAACCATAATGATAAGGACAATATTGAATACGTAATTCCTAAAAACATTTGTGACATTAAACTAACGGCTAAAGAAATAATAGCTGAAAACAAACCAGAAGAATACCGATACATCTTTTTTGAAATTCCAGCAATTATTGGCAGTGACCTTCCCATCCAAATGATGAGAGATGCCGATTTATCCCTACTCGTTTTAAAAGCGAACAGAAACTGGAATAAAGCTGATGTAATGGCTTTAGAAAGCTATTCCAACATTGTAGATCATCAAGTCAGTTCAATTTTAAATGGTGCTGATGTTGATGTGTTAGAATCCATTATTGGAGAAATACCAAAAAAGAGAAGTTCGTTTAGAAAAAAAATGAAGCAATTCGCCAAACTTCAATTTAAACCCAATCAATTTTAAATGAAACTAGTTTGTTATGAGTGATTTTGATAAAACAGGAGCATACAAAATATACACGAAACTAGGTTTAGGAATATTATTGTTTGTCATTGTTTTATTTGGATATGCGATGTCTGAAAATTCTCAAGTCCTTTTTATTTTAATAGGATTAATTACTTCTCTATTCTTAATCTATAAAATTTACCAAAAGCCTAGTATTGCATTGAATGGGTTACTATTTATTTCCTTTTTTGCAGTTGGATTAACCAGATTAGTTCCTTTACCTTTAGGATTAACCGTTGATTTCATATTACTATTGACCTGGATTATTTTATTTTTTAAAGGATTTAATGGTGCCGATTGGTCCATAAAAAACAACTCCCTTACTTACTGTTTGGCTATATGGATGTTGTACTGTTTTTTCGAATTATTTAACCCTGATGCAGAAAGTATGCTGGCTTGGTTTTATGCCGTAAGAGGGTTAGCTCTTTATGGTGTTTTTCTAGTTCCACTTATATTTTTAGTTTACAATAAACGTAAAGATTGTACTGCTTTTATAAATATATGGTTTGCAGTTTCTATTTTCTTGGGACTATATGGAGCAAAACAATATTGGTTTGGATTGTTCGCTTTTGAACAAGCTTGGTTAGACCAAGGTGGAGCAGTTACACACGTTTTGTGGGGAGAATTTACTCGAATGTTTTCCTTTTCTTCTGATGCGAATCAATTTGGATCATCGCAAGCTCACGCAGCAATGGTTGCCGTAATTTTTTCTTTTGGTGAAAAACGAATGGGTAGAAAAATATTTTACTACATCACTGCTATCGTTTGTTTCTATGGAATGGTTATTTCCGGAACAAGAGGAGCTATTATTATACCCTCAGTTGGTTTTGCAGTTTATTTAATTTTATCAAGAAACTATAAAATCTTGATTCTTGGTTCTGTATTAGGAGGCGTTTTATTATACATCATAGCATTTACATTTGTTTTTCATAATGTAGCTCCAATACGAAGAATGAGGTCAGCTTTTAGTGCTACAGAAGATGCTTCTTTTCAGGTTAGAATAGAAAATAGAGTTATGTTAGATTCATATATGTCTGACAAACCTTTTGGTGG
Organism: Flavobacteriales bacterium; assembly: GCA_029262915.1. Classification (GTDB taxonomy): domain Bacteria; phylum Bacteroidota; class Bacteroidia; order Flavobacteriales_E; family Vicingaceae. Next base: position 672 of record JAJCYN010000060.1, on the reverse strand, counting down.
CGGCATTGGATCTGCAGGAGTATGGGGCAAACGCTTCTCTCCTGGAAATTTCTTAGCCGACTTTGAAACTGATGGTCAATATGTTAGAATTTATGCAGAAACAGGCATTGTTGGATTATACCTCTATTACATTATCCACATCATTATTATTGGGAAAATGATTTTGATTTGCTGGAAATTAAAGAAACCTAAACTGCGTAATCTAATGATAGGATTCACCTGTGGGACAATAGCTCTAATGGTGGTGAATTATGGTGCGGCAGTAACCATAGCTCTTCCTTGTAGTGTTATTGTATTGTGGTCTATGGCATTTGTGTATCTATCACCTAAATGGGATAAAGATGAAGAATATCCATCTTTTGGAGATATAAATGATTCTTTTTAAATCCATATTTTGATATATATAGAAATAAAGTTTTTTATATTTTCATTATTTTGTATTTATGAAAATAAGAATTAGTTAATTTTCATATTCCTTTTAAGAAGATTCGAAGCTCTAAGCTTCAATTCCCCAACAAAACCTACATTAATTATAGCCATCTTAAGCTTGTAAAGTGTTAAATTTAAGCATTAATCAGAAAGAACAAAAGAGGAGATTAAGGTTAGTATAGCCAGAGAGACAATAGATTTCGTCAACATTGATAATCCCTTCTCTTTTCTACTTCAATTTCG
>JAJCYN010000059.1 GCA_029262915.1 Flavobacteriales bacterium | reverse complement strand
AAAATTCGCCTAAATGGAGTGTCTCGCTTGGAAACAGGTATGTTGATAATATAAGTTCAACGATTCTCTTTTCATCAACATTAGCAGTAAATGGCTCGCATTCGTTAAAAATGGATTTTGTTAATGTAACTCCTTATACATTATCGGATCAATTTTCTGGTGTCATTGTATCTAACCCTGGTCCAGCACAAGTTATTTTACCTGATCCTACTACATGTCCGGGAAGAGTATATTACATTAAAAAAGAAGACCCTAATGGGTCTATAGATATTATGCCTACTGCAGCGTTTTCTATAAATGGAGGAGCTCCTGGCGTTAGTTTTGGTTTATTTGCAGTACTTCAAAGAGAAGGAGTAGTAATTATTAGTGATGGAGTAAGTGGGTGGATTATTTTAAACCATTTTGTATTATAGAAAACTATTAAATTGAAATAACAATAAATAAAAAATAAAAGTTTTGGTTAACACTTTTTTTTTAAGAAAAGAGGATAAAAACTTTTAAATAAAAATACATATTATGAAAAATATAAAAACAGCATTAATCTTCACATTAGCAAACTTGCTAATGATCACATCATTAATGGCACAGGCACCTCAAAAAATTAATTACCAAGCAGTAGCTAGAGATTTATCGGGAAATCCATTAATTGGGACACCAGTAAACCTTCAATTTGATATATTGCAGGGCTCCGCAGGACCTATAGTTTATAGTGAAGGAAATACTACAACCACTAATGCTTTTGGTTTGTTTACATCAGAAATAGGAGGTGGAACGCCTATTGCACCTTTTGTTCTTACAGATTTTGCTAACATTGTTTGGGGATCGGGATTATATTATTTACAAATTACGATAAATGGAGACCTTATGCCTGCAACACAATTGTTGTCAGTGCCTTATGCTTTACATGCCAATACAGCGACTTCTGGAACACCAGGACTTGATGGATTAAATTGTTGGGATACAAATGGAAATGGAGTACAAGATTTAATAGAAGATATAAATGGAGATGCAGTTTGGGATGCACTAGATTGTAGGGGAGATTCTGGTGCAACTGGTCCTACAGGAACAACTGGACCACAAGGACTAATCGGCTTAACTGGACCTGCAGGTGCTGCTGGAACAAATGGAACTAACGGTACCAACGGGTTAGCATGTTGGGATACTAATGGAGATGGAATTCAGGATCCAGCTGAAGACATTAATGCTGATGGGTCATGGAATACATTGGATTGCCAAGGAGCAATAGGACTAACCGGACCACAAGGATTACAAGGAGATACCGGTGTTGCTGGACCACAAGGACCAATTGGGTTAACCGGACCTCCTGGTATTTATGCTGCTGGTACAGGAATTGATACTACAGGTGGGATAATAACAAATACATTACCCGATATACCAGTTACTATTACTGCAACTGGAGCAACAACTGTTTCAGGAACTTATCCAAACTTTACTATTTCTTCTACAGATAGTGTAAACGATGCGGATTTTGACCCAACTAATGAAATTGAATTACCTGCATCAGCAGTTTTAAATCAAGTTTTAACATGGAATGGTGCGAATTGGGTAGCACAAAATGCAGGGGCAGGAGCAGATAACTGGGGAAGCCAAGTTGTGGTAACAGATGCAACATTAACAGGAAATGGTACAGCAGGAACCCCATTGTCAGGATTCGATGGAAATTACACCAGTTTAGTTGGAGCACCAACAACTGTTTCAACATTTACAAATGACGCAGGATATTTAACTTCTTTTACAGAAATAGATGGAAGTATTTTCAATGAATTACAGACGCTATCATTTGTTAATCCTAATTTAACGTTGTCTAATGGTGGAGGAACAATTAATCTAGGTGTTTTAGCAGGAACGGACAATCAAGATTTATCTTTAGCAGGAAACACCTTGTCATTAACTAATGATGTTTCTCCAGTAGATTTGAGCCCTTTTATGGATAATACAGATGCACAAACTCTAACATACGTTTCTGGGACTCAGAATTTATCCATATCAGGAGGAAATGCAGTAACATTATTGGTAAACGATGCGGATTTTGACCCAGCTAATGAATACAATACTGCTTTTTGGGTAAATGGCACTAATTTAGAGTTAACCGATGGGGGAGCAACAAGAACAGTTCCTTTGTCGAGTTTAGGAGATAATGATTGGACTACAGGTGCAAATGTAGTATATAATTTAACTGATGATGTTGGTATAGGAATAGCTAATCCTGCCTATAATTTTCATGTGCATGAAAGTACTGCTGCAAATATTTCTTATGGCTCATTTACTAATGTTGCTACTGGATCGGCTATTACAGATGGATTTATTATGGGGGTTAATGTAGCAGGAGATGCAGATCTTATTAATAGAGAGGCAACTAATATGAGGTTTTTCACTAACAACGTTACACGAATGACTTTAGATGCTTCAGGTAACTTAGGTATAGGAACAGCTTTGCCAACTGCTGGGCTTCATTTAAATAACACACTTCGTTTAGATAATTTAAGCGGTACTGCACCAGCAATAGGAACTGTTTTAACATCAATGGATGCATTAGGTAATGCAGAATGGCAACCTTTGCCAACTTTACCAGCAGCACTTTGGACGCCAAATGGTTTAGATATATCTAATACAAATTTAGGAAGTGTTGGTATTGGCGTTACAACTAATTTTAATCCAGGAAATTATCAAATAACTACCACTGCTGCTGCAACTAAAACACTTACTATTTCATCTGATCCTGGTGGGGTTGTTGGAGATGCTCTTTCATCATTGGTTATAGAAGGAAGTGCAAATACAATAGGTTATGAAACTGGTATTATTGATTTTGTAAATGCTTCTTCTGCACTAAATCGATATAATTTTGCTCGAATTGCTGCTACATTACAAAATGCTAACCCAACATATGGTGCTTTGCGTTTTTATACACGAATTGGTGCGGCTCTTAATGAACAAATGATAATTGACGAAAATGGTAATGTTGGTATTGGAACATCTTTGCCAACCAATATGTTAGATGTAAATGGACAAATTAGAATGCGGCAAGGTGCAGTAGCAGGTTATCTTCCCGTTTCAGATGGAACAGGAAATATGACATGGACCGATCCAACTACAATAGGCACTTCCGATGATGGAGATTGGATAAGGTACTTT
>JAJCYN010000058.1 GCA_029262915.1 Flavobacteriales bacterium | reverse complement strand
TTATGAAAAGAAAAATTATATTATTTACTTTAATTATAGTCTCAAGTCTTATTTATGCTCAGGAAGTAAAAATTAATAACAATTTAGTTGTAGAAGCTGATGGCACATTAAGAATGGATAGTACTGCTACCGTTTGGGATGATCTAAGGGTAACATTAGATAAAGGGAAAGATGCTTCAAAGATGGGTTATCTAACAGGTAGCTCTGGTCCTCAGATTTGGTTTTTTCGTGATAATCAATCGGTAGAAGCAATGTCTTTTACCGTTCAAATTCCTCATACCTGGAAAGAAGGGACAACCATTTATCCGCATATACATTGGGTGCCTAAAAATACAGGAACAGGTAATGTTGAATGGAATTTTGAATATACCTGGGCAAATTATAATCCAACTACACCAGAAGTATTTCCAGCAATTACAACAAGTACTGTAGTAGCTACCGGACCATTTACAGCTACCACTAGTTTAATTACTGCCTTAACTTCAGGTGGTGTTGGTATAGATGGTACAGGTAAAAAAATTTCAAGTGTATTGATTTGTCGTATTTGGAGGGATTCAAGTGATGCAGATGATACTTATAATGCAAATGCTGGAGCTATTTCATTAGATTTTCATTATGAGATAAGTACAGTTGGGAGTCATTCAGAATATATTAAATAACTATTTAATTCATTTTATTATGGTAGCGGAATTGAGAATAGTATTAATCATCACTTCATTTTTTATACTGCAAAATTTTTTTGCGCAAGGAATAGAAATTCCTGCAAGTGGCTCCATAGAATCTATTGGAAATACATCAATTGAAATTACGGATGGTAATTTTATGAACAGTGGGACATATATTATAGGTACAGGAAATTTAATATTTTCAGGGTCTTCTTATGGAAGCATCTTAGGATCGAGCAATAACGATTTTTATCATCTTACTATAAATAATAGCAATGGAGTTAGTCTTTTAAGTACTGGATATAATGTAATTAATGATATGCTTACTTTTTCTAATGGTTTATTGAATACAAATACGAATTACATAACCATAAACGACAATGCTATAATTACTGGAAATAATATGATTAAATATATCAATGGGAATTGTAGAAAAGTAGGTAACGATGCTTTTCTATTCCCTATAGGAAATAATGGTAAATATGCACCAATAGCAATTACGGCTCCAACTAGCATTTCAGACCATTTTACGGCTTCTTATTACAATCAAAACCCTAATCCATTATACAATGTGTCATTATTAGCTCCAAGCATATACAATGTAAGTAGTATTGAATATTGGGCATTGGATAGAACGAATGGAACTAGCGATGTAAATGTTTCATTGTATTGGGATACAGCTAGCGGGGTAAATAATCTTGTTGATTTAAGTGTGGTTCGTTGGGATGGTTCTTTATGGACTGACGAAGGAAATGCAGGAACTACTGGAAACACTTCCTCAGGGAGCATTATTTCAAATGTTGTTACTAATTTTAATCTATTTACATTAGGATCTGTTTCTTCAAGCAATCCTTTACCTGTTGAATTGGTAGCATTTAATGCTAAATGTGTTGACGGTACAACTCAAATAAATTGGACTACTGCTTCAGAAATAAATTGTGATTATTATTTAGTAGAGAAAATGGACAATGAAAATAGTTTTGCAACTATTGGAAGGGTACAAGGAAATGGAAATTCCAATCAACCCATAAATTATAAATTTGAGGATAATAATTCCAACCAAATTTCATATTACAGGTTAACACAAGTTGATTTTGATGGAGAAGCTCATACTTATAATGATAAAATAACTGTTTCAATTTGTGAGGATGGCAATTTTCAAATGGATTTAAATGGAAATATCAATGAAGTAAATATAGTAGTAAATGCGTCTATAGAAAATGTTTTAATTAAAATATATAACTTAAATGGAGCCCTCATTTTTAGCTCATCAACATCTTTAAGTTATGGTAACAATAAAATAGATTTTACCAATTATAATTTAGCTACAGGAATGTATTTGATTAATGTTCATACCGAACAAAAAGAGAAATCTACAAAATTGATCATAAAGTAAATCATTGTCCATTCGAGTGTTTTCATGACACTCGAACTGACAAAACAAAAAACTAGCAACTAAACAACTTTAAAAGTATTCCCACTCAAAAACAAGTCATTGAGGGAAGCAAATTTGCTGTTTGTCTTTTCATCTGCACGCTGTTGGTGTAGGGCTTGGTCGTATACGTTTTTATTTACGTTTCTTATCACTCCCATTGCAATGGGGAACTCGGGTAATTGCATACGGCTTAGCATAAAGTGTAAAGTAGGATTAACTAAAGTTTCATCGTGGATTAAGATATCCGCTTCGGTGATGTTATTTTCTCCAATAGTAACTACTTCTAAATCCAATCCGTTTAGGCGGAGTCCTTTATTTTTTTCTGCTCCAAACAGCATTGGCTGTCCGTGTTCTAAAATGAGTTGATTGTCCAATTTGGTTTCTTTACCAGTAATGGCAGCGTGTACTTTATCGTTAAAAATCACACAGTTTTGTAATACTTCAACTAATGATAACCCTTGATGTTTTTCTGCTTCTACCATTACGCTGGTCATCAATTTTACATCGGTATCGGGTACTCGGGCATAAAAACTACCTTGTGCACCTAAAGCCAATTCAGCGGGGTTAAATGGGTCTTCTACTGTTCCGTGAGGCGAAGATTTGGTTACTTTTCCTCGTTCTGAAGTGGGAGAATATTGTCCTTTGGTTAAACCATAAATTTCGTTGTTAAACAAAATCAGGTTCATATTTATATTACGTCTAATGGCGTGGATAAAATGGTTTCCTCCAATTGCTAATGAATCGCCATCTCCTGATGCTACCCAAACGCTTAAGTTCGGGTTCGCCACTTTTACGCCTGTTGCAATGGCTGCTGCTCTACCGTGTATGGTATGGAAGCCATAAGTATCCACATAATATGGAAATCGGGAAGAACACCCAATTCCAGAAACAAAAGTGGCATCTTCTTTTTTTATGTTTAGCTCTGCCAATGCTCGTTTTACGGCATTGAGTACCGCATAGTCACCACAGCCGGGACACCATTTTACTTCCTGGTCGCTGGCAAAATCTTTTGGTTTTAACGGACATTCTAATGTTGCTTCTTCCATTTTTTTATCGTTTGCGTCTTTGCGAGGAATGAAGCAATCTTATTCTTGATGAGATTGCTTCTTTAATTTTTATAGATACTTCGTTCGCACTCAGTATGACATAAAAATTAATTCGCAATGACGGGTTATTAATTATATCAGGCATTACCTGCCTCCAACATTTCGTTAAACTTATTTTTCAAATCTTTAATTTTAAAAGGCAATCCTTCTACTTTATTAAACTGCTCGTAGGTAAATTGTGGGAATTGAGCTCTTAAATAATCAGCAAACTGCCCGTTATTTAATTCACAGACCAATATTCTATCGAATTTGGCAAAGATTTCTGCCGTGTTTTTTGGTAGTGGGTTGATGTAGTTAAAATGAGTAAAGGCAATGTTTTTTCCTTCTTTTTGCAAATCGTTTACGGCTCCAAACAAAATACCAAACTGACCTCCCCAACCCACAACCAATAATTTAGTAGCATCCTTTCCTTTGTATTTTTGTAAAGGGATGAAGTCCGCGATTTTGTCAATTTTATTCTGACGAGTAGCTACCATTATGGCGTGGTTTTGTGGATTGTGAGAGACACAACCCGTACACTCGTCTTTTTCTAAACCACCAATTCGGTGTTCCATTCCTTTGGTTCCAGGAACAACCCATTGTCGTGCTAATTTTTCGGTATCTCTGTCATAAGGTTTCCAATTCTCATCATAGCTATCTAAAGTTCTTGGATGAATGTCTGGCAATTCTTCGGTTAATTTTATTTTCCAAGGTTCTGCTCCGTTACCAATGTAACTTTCTGTTAGCAGAATTACTGGAGTCATATGCTCTAAAGCAATTCGAGTAGCTTCAAAAGCCCAATCGAAACAATCGGCTGGTGTACTTGCTGAAAGAACCACTAGAGGACTTTCTCCATTTCGTCCATATAGCGCTTGTTGTAAATCGCTTTGTTCTGTTTTGGTCGGTAATCCTGTAGATGGCCCACCTCGTTGAACGTTAACAATTACCAATGGCAATTCTGTCATAACAGCCAATCCAATAGCTTCAGTTTTTAACGCCATTCCTGGTCCTGAAGTTGTGGTTATGGCTACATCACCAGCAAAACTGGCTCCGATTGCAGAACAAATCCCTGCAATTTCATCTTCGGCTTGTACAATTTTCACACCTGCCCATTTGTGTTTGGTGAGTTCGTGTAAAATATCTGTGGCTGGAGTAATGGGATAGGTTCCTAAAAATAAGTCCTTTTTGGCTTTTTCTGCTGCTGCTAAAAAGCCCCAAGCTGCTGCTTGATTTCCTGTAATATTTCTGTAAGTGCCGGGTTGTTTTTTTGCTGGTAAAACAGTAAACGATGAGGTTAATGCTTCTATCGTTTCAGCATAATTGTGTCCTGATTGTAAAGTGCGTTTATTGGCTTCACATACTGCTGGTAACTTCTTAAATTTATTATCGAAGAAATTGATTGTTTTTTCCAGCGGCTCATTAAATAACCAGTACACCATTCCTAATGCAAACATATTTTTGCAGCGTACCATACTTTTATTGTCTAACCCTAAATCGGTAATGTTTGTTTTGGTTAAAGAAGTAATGGGTGCTTCTATTACTTTGTAATCGGAAAACGTATTGTCTTCTAATGGATTACCATCAAATCCTGCTTTTTCAAAGTCTTTTTTCTTGAAGGTATCACTATCAATAATAATAGTGGACGCTGGTTTTAAATTATGTAAATTGGCTTGTAATGCGGCAGGATTCATTGCTATTAATACATCCGGAGCATCTCCGGGACTGTGTACTCCTGATTTTCCAAAATGAATTTGATATCCAGAAACACCAGCTACTGTTCCTTGTGGAGCTCGTATTTCTGATGGAAAATCTGGAAATGTTGCTATCTGATTTCCAATATTAGCCGTAGTTTCGGTAAATAAGGAACCTGCCAATTGCATTCCATCACCTGAATCTCCGGCAAATTTGATAACTACACTTTCTAATTCTGTTTTCATAAGCCCCTCTCTAATCTCCCCAAAGGGGAGAGGTTTGTAATTATTTTGTATTCCAAATTTTAATGTCATCCTGAGTTTATCGAAGGATAGACATTAAAACATATTTAATTCTTAATAAGATTCGCAATGACGTTCTAATTATATTTTACACACCTCTTAAACCCCTCTTTTTAGAGGGAAAGTCTCCCTTCCTTTTGGGAAGGGTTGAGGATGGGCTTTTTACTCCCCACTATATTCCACTCGCTTGCCAATGGAAGTTAATCCTAATAAGGCATCTTTAGTTGTGAAAATAGCTGTTAATTTATCTAACTCAGAAGAAGGGCCTTCGGCTGCTTCGATTAATTCTTCTGAAAAATCCATTGCAATAGGAGCTTTAAAACTCATTGCTTTACCCAGTTTTGCTACAGCATCGGCTTCCATTCCTCCATTAGAATATTCTCCAGCTATAATAGATTTGTAATTATTTTTTGAATAAAGTGATTCTACAGCTTTCCAATTATCAGAAAGTTCAATTGTTGCTTTTTCTGGAATTACTTTTTCTCCTGAAATTAAATCAAAAACTTCTGAAGGTTGAATGATGGCATCCACTAAACCAATTTCTAAGGCTTGTTTGGCTCCTAACATTTGGCCAGTTAAGACTAAATATTTTGCCAATCCTTTTCCTACTCTTAAAGCTGAACGTTGTGTTCCGCCTAATCCTGGATAGATTCCAATTCCTGTTTCTGGGAAAGCAATTTTTGTTTTTGGAACGGCTAACAATACATCAGCACTTAATGCCAACTCCATTCCTCCACCTAATGCTAAACCATTTAAAATGGCAACTATTTTTTTGGAGGACTTATCTATTTTTTCTAATACTTCCTGACCATATTTGGTAAAGGTGACAATGTTATCTATTGAATTGGATTTAATGTTTTTTACAAAGAATTTAATATCTGCACCAGCTACAAAAGCTTTTCCTGAACCTGTTAAAATAATTGTATCAATATCTGGACGCGCATCTGCTTGAGAAAATTTACAATCCAGTTGTCCCATTACTTCTTCGTTTAGGGCATTCATATCTTCGGGACGAGACATCGTAATGGTAGCCACACTTCCGTTTACATCTAAAGTGACAAATTCCATTTCCCAACTTTTCGTTTCTATTCCTTCCGGGATTTGCTCATTATACAATTTTGCGTATTCACAAACAATTCTTACCACTTCTGATTCTCCAAATTGTTGCATTAAATCAACTGGCCCTTTTCTCCAGCGTAAACCAATTTTTGCTCCGCGATTTAAATCAACAGCAGTACAAACTTCTTCGGTTAAAATTTGAGAACAGACAAAGAAAGTAACTCCTAAAATTCTGTCATTTACTGCTTTAGTTAATTCAGGTGTGATGTTCACACTGTCCATTCCATCTAAGCTCCAATCATTACCTGTTGCTACTTGTTCTTCTAATTTTTTAGCAATTTTATAAGATGGTCCGAAATGTTCTAATGTTTTTTGAGCGTGTAAAGCAATAGGAACTCCAGTAGCGTTCATTAAGGCAAATGGACCCATTCCTATTCCAAATGTTTTCATACAAACGGTATCAATTTCCGCAATAGTTCCTATTCCCTCATCTAGCATTTTACAGGCTTCATTGAGCCAAGGCACAAAAAATCGATTGACTGCAAATCCATAAACATCTTTGGTGGTAATGGCATCTTTTCCTGATTGTACAGAGAATACTTGCATTGCTTTGTAAGTCTCTTCAGATGTTTTTGCTCCAGGAATAATTTCTACTAACCTGTTTTTTGCAGCGTGGAAGAAATAGTGTAATCCGATAAATCGTTCTGGATGAGAAACTGCTTCTGCCAATTCTGTAACAGAAAACGAGGAAGTATTTGTTGCCAAAATAGTATCAGTAGGCACAATTTTATCTAAGGTTTTGAAAAGATTTGATTTTACTTCAAAGTCTTCGAAAATAGCTTCTACAATTAAATCACAAACCTTTAAATCTTCTTGATTAGTAGTGCCTTTGATGTTACCAAGGATTCCTTCTACTTTCTCTTGGGTAAACAATCTTCGTTCTACTCCTTGCTCCAGAATTGCTCTAATTCCTGCAACTCCTTTGTCAATGTATTGCTGTTCTCTATCGTTTAAATAAACGGTAAATCCCTCTTGTGCAAATTTTTGAGCAATAGCTGCACCCATTGTTCCAGCTCCAATTACTCCTACTGTTTTTATTTTTTTCATATTAATTAGTTTTTTAACGTCTCAACGTTAGAACGTTTTAAACGTTTAACGGATTAGCAGTTTTCCCAAACGGGTTGTCTTTTTTCTAAAAATGAATTAATGCCTTCGTTGGCATCATTAGTTTCCATTAATTGTTTTACATAAAGTTCTTCTAAATAAGGTAATTTGTTATTCATAATGTAATTAAATGTTGCTCTAGCAGCTTTTACTCCATATTTTAATGAAGAAGCACTTTTTGGCAAGATGTTTTTAGTTATCCATTCTTCAACTCCAGTATTTAAGGCTTCTTTATCTTCAAAAACTTTATTGAGCAATCCTATTTCTTTACCTTCTTCAGCTTTAATATTTCTACCTGTCAGCAAGATTTCTTCTGCTCTGGCATTCCCAATTTTTAAGGGTAACATAATGGATGCCGGTGGTGGAAAAACACCTAAAATGATTTCTGGCTGAGCCAAAACTGCTGTTTTATCAGCAAACATAAAATTACAGGCTAATGCCAATTCCATTCCGCCACCTAAACATTGCCCTGAGATTATTGCCATTGTAGGAATACTTAATTCTATGATTTCATAAAATATGGTGTGGAAAGTTTCAATCATCAATGGAGCTAAATCTTTAGTGTGTTCTGGAACACTCGCTCCAAAAGAAAAGTGTTTTCCTTCTCCTTGAAATGTGATGAGCTTGATGTCTTTGTTCTTTTTAAAATCATTAAACAATCCTAACATTTCTAACATCATCGTGTTATCCAGCACATTGCCTTTTCCATCATCTAAAATGATGTTGGCTACCGTGTTGTTATGAGAATATTCTAATCTTAATTTTTCCATTTTTTATTTAGTTGTTAGTGACTAGGCAATAGCCATTAGTTTTGCTTATCAATATTTCAATTATATTCTTCTTAACTATTCACTATTGCCTCTTTTCTAATGCCTAAACACTGAGAGGTTCGTTTCTTAAATCACTGAAACTGACTAATTACACCTCCGTATTTTGATACTGTGGCGAAATTGTTTGATGAACCGATTCATCCCATTCTTTTCCTTCAGCCAATAATTGTCTTAGTTTTATAAAATCTACTTCTCTGTTTCCTCTTGGGCCATCATTAAATGCTTTAAAACCAGCTTTCGCTTCTGTCATCATATTGAGTGCTAACCAATCTCTGTTCGATTCTTTGTTAGCATCCCAATGTTCTAATTTTTTCTTTCGGATAGAATTAATTGTTTTGCTCAAACAGTTCGGAAAAGTCATCATTAGTTTCGTACACATTTTTTCCACTGCGGTATCCAATAAAGATAAATCAACTTCTCCAGATTTGAATAAAGCTTTTCCTTCTGCTAAAGCATCTCCTTTTTTAGGCATTCCGTAAATAATCTGACCTGTTTTCTTGCTAATCCATCTGTCTGTTCTCACCATTGGATTATTTACAAACTCCCCATCTACCTTTAACGCAGGAACAACTTCAGTTAACAAACCTAACCTTAGTGCTTCGTGAGCACTCCAAGGGTCACAAACGGTACAGGATTCCATCGCTTTTTCAATCCCTACAAATAGGTGTAAGAAATCTGTTGAACCACCATCTGGTGCACTTCCGTGCTTGGGCCCTGCTTGTCCGAACTTGGCTAAATCTTGAGCTATAGTAAAATCACAAGCCATTCCAATTTCTTGTCCACCTCCAATACGCATTCCGTTAGCTCGACAAATAACTGGCTTGTCATTCATTAAAATAGCAGAAACCATATCGTTAAACAAACGCATATATTGTTTGTATTCCTGAGGATTTCCGGCATAGTATTCTGCATACTCTTTGGTGTTTCCTCCGGTACAAAATGCTTTGTCGCCTACGGCTGTAAAAACTACTGCAACAACACTTCTGTCGTTAGAAGCTTCTCGCATTGCAAGAATTACTTCTTTTACGGCTTGTGTTGTATATGAATTGTATTGGGTTGGATTGTTCAACATAATCCAGGCGTTATATAATCCTGAAACTTCGTTACCATCAACATCTTTTGCTGGTCTTAATTCATAAAGAATATCGGTGTAGTTATGTTTTACTAAATTGTGACTGTGTAATTCCATATCGTTTGTTTTAAAAGCCCCCTTAATCCCCCGAAGGGGGAAATAGAGTCTTGTTATTATTTATTATTATTCTTTTTCATTTAATTATTAATCTTAACACATCCCTACCCTCTATCAAGAGGTGAATCTCCTCCCCTTTGGGGAGGTCGGGAAGGGCTAATCCGGTACCAAAACCGAACGTTTATCATATTTGTGTTCTAATGTATTTTGAAAGACTTCGTTGATTTGTGACATTGGAAATGTCTCTACAAAGTCCTTAATATCTAATTTTCCTGAGGCTATTAACTCTACCACTTCTGGATAGAGTTCCGGCTTGCATCCCCAAGTACCAATCAATTTAGCATCGAAAGCCATTAGGTTGCTCAACCGAACATTGAGTTTATCCATTGTAAACCCTACGATGCTTAATGTTGAGGTGAAAGTGAGTAAACTAAAAGCTAATTCCTGACCAGGGGTAGTGCCTGAAATTTCAAAGATCTTCCAACCGAATTTGGATGCACCCAATTCTTTCGCAATCTCTCTTACTTTTCCCTTGATTTCTTTATGGGTTAAGTCTTTGGAGTTTAAGGTAGCATCTACTCCGTGCTTCTTGGCATTGGTTAATTTTTCATCGTTGATGTCGATTGCTAATACTTTTGCTCCCATAATTTTAGCGATTAAAGCACCATAAACACCAACTCCTCCAACGCCAATTACAATGGCTAAATCACCTTCTTGTAATTCTGATTTTTTCATTACCTGATAAGGTGTAGAAATGGCATCTGCAATTACAGAGACTTCTGCCAAGTCATATTTAGTGAGTAATGAATCGGGAACTTCACATAAATATTGGTAAGGAACGGTAATGTGAGAGGCAAATCCTCCGTGAAAATCATTGCCCGGCATCAATTGATTCTGACACATATTGCTTCTTCCTTTGTTACACAATTCACAATCTCCACAAGGTAAAACGGCAGGAATGATTACATTTTTTCCTTTTAAATGGTCAGGACCATCAATTACAACACCGCTAATTTCGTGACCAAGCGTTAATGGCATTTCTTTTTTTGTACGAACACCATCGTGCCAGAAGCTTAAATCGGTGTGGCAAACACCACAACCGGCAATTTTTATAACTGCCTCATTTTCGTTTATAGCTGGCAATTCAGATTCTACCAAAGAAAAATCTTCTTTTAGTGCTGTCATTTGCCATTGATACATAAGCCCCTCTTCAGTCCTCCCCGAAGGGGAGGAAGATGGTTGCTTGTCTTTTATTATTTCAGTCATTTCTTTATTTTTTCTAGTTATTAGTGACTAGGCAATAGCCATTAGTATTCACTTGTTTATGTTTTTAACTATTCACTTTTGCCTATTTTCTAATGGCTAAACATTAGGGTTTTCAAATAATATTGCTGTTCCTTGTCCACCACCAATACAAGCTGAAGCAATACCATATTTAACTCCTCGAGCTTGCATCTCTCTTGATAGTGTTAAGGATAATCGAGTTCCTGTTGCTGCTAATGGGTGCCCTAAAGCGATGGCTCCACCATTTACATTACAGATATCTCTGTTCAATCCTAATTCCTTTTCGCAACCTAAAAACTGGGCTGCAAAGGCTTCGTTAATTTCAATTAATCCGATATCATCTAAAGTCAAACCAGCCATTTCTAATACCAATTGAATAGAAGGAACCGGTCCTAATCCCATTACTTTTGGGTCTAAAGCACTGGTTGCAGATGCTACTACCCTTGATAATGGTTTTAATCCTTTTTCTTTTACAAAATCTCCACTTGCTACTACTACCGAAGCAGCTCCATCAACAATACCACTCGAATTAGCTGCGTTTTGAACACCATCACGAGCAAATACAGATGGTAATTTTGCCATCGATTCTAAATCTGCTGGACGAACGTTCTCATCTGTGGTAAAGTCAACTGCTTTTCGTGGTAATCTTACTTTACGTGGATTTAGACCTTCCATTTCAAAAACGGTAGAATTCATTTTAATGACTTCACCATCAAAGAAACCTCGCTCTTTTGCCGCTAAATATTTATCGATAGATTGCTTGGCAAATTCATTAGCATCAGCTTTTGTAATACCGTGCTTTTCGGCTATATTTTCTGCTGTGCAGCCCATAGGAACTGCTGCAGTATCATTCAACGCTTCCCAAAGCATATCTTTAAAATCAATTCTTCCCAAACCATAGCCCATTCTATTTCCGAAACTGACCGTTGGGGAAAGCGTCATATTTTCTGTACC